>NZ_VFWS01000255.1:0-2004 GCF_006443065.1 Mesorhizobium sp. B1-1-5
TTGGCGGCGCTTTCCGCGGATCGTTCCGATCGGGGCGCTGTCGCCTCGGCGTGCTCCCAGGGTTCTAGATCGGTCTGGTCGGCGTGCACAGGCTCTTCGGGCGCCTCCGGCTGCGAGGCGTTCGCGGCTTCCTCCGCCTTGGCCTCATCGGTTTGCGCCCCGGCCCTGGCGGCATTCTCGTCGGCGATGCGGGAAACGGCGCCGGGCTCAAGTTCGATGGTCACCGGCTCGCGGCGGCTTTTCGAATGTCGCATCTTCGGCGTCTTAACCATGCTTGGGCTCCGCAAATTCGCTTGGGGATGGTTCAAAGAGGGTCTAGCACATCACCAAGCGGTGAAAAGGGGCGGTGTGATGACGCGGCTCAGGACCCGGGCCGCAAAAGCGAAAGCAGCGCACCCTCGTCGGGCCGCGCGGCTATGTGGATACGGTCGCCAGCGACGTCGCCAAGGACGGCGGCGATGCGATGCGACAGGGCAAAAACCCGCGTCTTGTCAAAGGCTTCATGCAGCGCAGGCCGCCTGACCAGGGCCTGCAGCGCGGTAGCCGCCCTGGCGGAATAGAGCAGCACCGCATCCGCGGTTTGCCCCGACAGACGGGCAAGCACGGCCTCGTCCGAATAGGTCACGGCGAGCGTGTCGTATGTCTCGACGGGGCGGACCCCGACGTCGGCAGCTTGCAGCCGCTGCTCGAATGCCGGGAAGCGCACGCGTCCGCAGAGATAGACAATGGTCTTGCCCTGGAATTCGCCGGCAAGACTGCCGGCAAGACCTTCGGCATTGCCGGGACCTTCGCTGACGGACAAAAATCCTGCTTCACGCGCGGCTTGCGCGGTCCTCTTGCCGACGGCATGGCAAGGCAAGTCCGAAAGCCGGGCGACGACCTCCTTAGGCGCAAAGCGCACGCCATTGGCGCTGGTCACCGCAACGGCCACGGCATTGCCGATGACGAGGTCCGTATCGATCGGCAAGGTCACCGTCTCGGTCAGCGGCAAAAGCAGCGGTAGAAACCCCATGTCCTTGAGCAGTCGCGCGGTGCGGGAGGCGCCCGGTTGAGGCCGCGTCACCAGAACGCGCTGCACCATCAGGCCCAGCCGTCGAAGAATGTCTCGCCGGCCCTGGCCCGCACCGTCCTTGCCGCCTCTTCACCGATGCGGGCGGCATCCAGCGCCGGGCCTTTCATCTCGACCATGTGCGACTGCGTGCCATCAGGCGAGATGATCAATCCCGCGAAAGAAAGGTCCGCGCCGTCTATCACGGCATGACCGGCAATCGGCGTGCGGCAAGAGCCGTCGAGGGCCGCCAGGAAAGCGCGCTCGCAAGCCAGCGCCTGTCCGGTCGGCAGGTCGTGGATGGCCGCCAGCATCTGTTCGACGTCGCCATCGCCTATGCGGGTTTCGATGCCGATCGCGCCTTGGCCCGGCGCCGGCGGAAAGATGTCGAGCGGGATCAGATCGGTGACCACGTGGCCGAGCCCGAGCCGCTTCAGCCCGGCATGGGCGAGGATGGTGCCGGCGGCAACGCCTTCATCGAGCTTGCGCAGCCGCGTCTGCACATTGCCACGAAACATCACCACGTCGAGATCCGGCCGCATGCGGCGGATCAGCGCCTGCCGCCTGAGCGACGACGAGCCGACTTTGGCGCCACGCGGCAGGTCTGCAATCGTCTTAGCCGCCCTGCCGACAAAGGCGTCGCGTGCGTCCTCACGCGGCAAAAAGGCTGAGAGCTCCAGGCCGTCGGGCAACTGCGTCGGCATGTCCTTCGAGGAATGCACGGCAATGTCGATCGCGCGGGCGAGCAGCGCCTCCTCGATCTCCTTGGTGAACAGGCCCTTGCCGCCAGCTTCCGACAGCGGCCGGTCCTGGATGCGGTCGCCGCTGGTCGAGATGACGACGATTTCGAACGCTTCTTGCGGCAAACCATGCGCCGCCATAAGCCGCGCCTGGGTTTCCTGCGCCTGCGCCAGCGCCAGCGGGCTGCCGCGTGTTCCGATCTTCAAGATTGTTTG
>NZ_VFWS01000256.1:0-1998 GCF_006443065.1 Mesorhizobium sp. B1-1-5
CCACACCGTGCCGTCGGCGAACACCACCTGGTCGACGCCGCCATAGGCGTAGTCCACCTGGTAGCGCAGCGTCACCGTGTCGCCTGTCCCGGCGATCGACAGCAGCAGGTCATGGCCGCTGTTGGTCTGCGTCACCGTGACGTCGGCGGGGTTGATGCCCGCGCCGAAGACGAGCTTGTCGACGTCGCTCGTCCCGCCGTTGTCGTAGATCGTGTCGTGTCCGTCGCCGGGATTGAAGGAGTAGGTGTCGTTGCCGCTGTCTCCCTCAAGGTAATCGTCGCCGGCATCGCCCGAAAGCTGGTCATTGCCGCTCGTCCCGTAAACGTAGTCATTCCCAGCTGTTCCTGACTCGGCCAAAGCGACGATTTGCGCGCGATCCCAGGTCGTGCCATCTGCGAAGCTGATATCCTGGACGCCATAGGTACCAGACTGGCCCATCTTGATGAGCGTTATCTCATCGCCAGCGGCTCCGGTCTTCAAGGTAAGATCGCGATTTGCGTCAAAAGCAACCACTAAGTCTGACGGATCGATCCCGTGGCCAAATTCAAGTGTGTTGGTAGCAGTCTCGCTATAATCAACAATATCGATGTCGAGATTGCCGTCCCCACGCCGATAGACAATCGTGTCATTCAGGGACGGGGGCAGAAGCGAATTGTTTCCCGTGAGGCTGATTGACCGGACATTTCCGCCGGCATGGAGGACAGAATCAATTGTTACGCCCGACAGGGCTATTGAACCGTCAGCATTGACCGTAAAATCCTCACCCGAGAGCAGGGCACTTGCAATTGCTGCAAGGGAGGCGGACGCTGAGGTCGCGATTGTCGATACAAAAGCTTCCGGCGACAGGTTGAGATCGAGCCGGGCCGCGTCGGCAACTCGCAGCACGATCTCCCATTGTGCTTCATTACTTGCGGTTACCTCTCCGAGCTTCTGAAACTCATCGACAAATGACGTCGCCAAATCCGTTTGCGGAAGTATCTTGTCTGTTTGGAAATCGTAGGTGAATTCTGGCAGATTATAGCCGGCCTGGAGGATCAGGCGCGCCATCACGCCATCATATGCGCTGTTCCAGCCCTCACGCAGCAAGACCGCTGATAACCACCGGGGATTTGTCGGAGGCAACCCTGCAACATTATTATAGTTGGCATCATAAAACGCTTCGCCTGTGTATTTCTCAAGGAAGTCCAGCTCTTGTGCATCGAATTGGTCGCCTCGGCTGGTGCGATCAATCTCGCTAGACCCTGACCATTCGAGCAGAAGGGACTTTACATTGGAAAGAGTGGTAGCTGGATCCTGATTGATATTCTCGGCAAGGTGAGACACCATGTCCAGCAGGGTTCCGTTCTGGTTCATGGCAATCCAAAGATCCGGCACTTCGCCGTACCCTCGAATGCAGGGAAGCAGCATCGTATCAGGACTAAACTGGTAGTCGCCGACATACCGAGTGTCGGTTGCGTCGTTCTGAAACCACGCATCAACGATCGATCCCGTCGTTCCATTAGCCCAGGCGAACCTACTTTCCGAACTGATTGAATTGCCGCTTATGACTTGGTTACTCGAAGTGGCATGGAGGTCGATCGAGGTGATCCCCTCCTGCGCCAAGGTGACAAGCTCAGCAGGGTCGGTAATGCCGTCCCCGTTGCTGTCGATCCATACTCTGAGTTCTGAAAAGCTGGCATCGTTCGCATCAATAACCCCGTCGCCATTGGAATCGAGCGCCGAAAGAACGGAAAAACCGTCAGTAGTCGAATTGCCGAACAGTTCGGTGATGTTATCGATCTTGCCATTGCCGTTGCGGTCGATTGCCAAGAGCCCATCGCCCCCAGTAACCCAGCCGGTATGTCTGGCGAAGCTATCGCTCGTGAGATCGAAGAAGGCGGTAGAGTCGCTCAACGAACTTAGCTGAATGCCATCGCCGTTGAGATCCAGGACCAGCGGCGAGATTGGCGTCGTTGCGGCACGGACCGCATTCTTCGCCGCCTGCGCGCTAGCACCGAC
>NZ_VFWS01000257.1:0-1991 GCF_006443065.1 Mesorhizobium sp. B1-1-5
GACAGGTCACGGAATGGATCCTCGGGTCTGCGCGCGTCGCTTCGCTCCTTGCTCCGCCCGTGGATGACGACTTGACCGACATTTCGGCTAACCTCGAAGGTTGGTGAACGCCCAAAAGAAGCAACTCGTTACCTTGGAGATCAGCCGAGGACGTCCGCGATTCTCTGCGCGAGCGGATGCGGCTGGTCGGTTGCGTCCGACGACAATCGGTCGCCCGAAATGTTCTTGCTTCGTTCCGTAATTGCAACTAAGAATCGCCGCTTGCCGAGTCAACCGGAATCGGGCCCCCGGAATACTGTCCTGTGGATGGTTTGTCGATCCTGTGAACATTGGGGCATCAAGCTGGTTGGACCGAGGGGTGTTGCAGAAAGGTCAGCACCGAATCTTCCCGTTCTGGTATCGAGGACAGCGGGATCGAAACCGGGGATATCATGGCAGAGGCGGCACTGAAATTCGGCGCGGCGGAAACGCCGCTCTATCGCGAGGCACCGAATAATATCGAGGCCGAGCAGGCGCTGCTCGGCGCCATCCTCGTCAACAACGACGCCTTCTATCGTGTCTCTGATTTCTTGAAGCCGGCGCATTTCTACGAGCCGCTGCACCGCCGCATCTTCGAGATCGCGGCCGAGCTCATCCGCATGGGCAAGATCGCGACGCCGATCACGCTCAAGACCTTCCTGCCGGCCGACGAGAAGGTCGGCGACATGACGGTGGCGCAATATATCGTGCGCCTCGCTGTCGAGGCCGTCACCGTCGTCAACGCCACCGACTATGGCCGCGCCATCTACGACCTTGCGACGCGCCGCGCGCTGATCACCGTCGGCGAGGACATGGTCAACATCGCCTATGACGCGCCGGTCGACATGTCGCCGTCCGACCAGATCGAGGACGCCGAGCGCCGGCTGTTCGAGCTCGCGGAGACCGGCCGCTACGATGGCGGCTTCGAGAGCTTCAACGATGCGGTCAAGACCGCCGTCGACATGGCCAACGCCGCCTATATGCGCGACGGCCATCTGTCGGGCATCGCCACCGGACTGCGCGACCTCGATCGCCGCATGGGCGGCCTGCAGCCCTCCGACCTGATCGTGCTCGCCGGACGTCCGGGCATGGGCAAGACCTCCTTGGCCACCAACATCGCCTTCAACATTGCCGAGGCTTACGTTCCGGCGCAGCAGGCCGATGGCAGCTTCAAGGCCGCCAATGGCGGCGTCGTCGGCTTCTTCTCGCTCGAAATGTCGTCGGAGCAGCTGGCCACCCGCATCATCTCCGAGCAGACCGAGATCTCGTCCTCGAAGATCCGCCGCGGTGAGATCACCGAGATGGATTTCGAAAAACTGGTCGCCTGCTCGCAGACGATGCAGAAGATCCCGCTGTTCATCGACCAGACCGGCGGTATCTCGATCGCGCAGCTTTCCGCCCGCGCGCGGCGTCTGAAGCGCCAGCGCGGTCTCGATCTCATCGTCATCGACTATATCCAGCTGATGCAGGGCTCCTCCGCGCGCGCCTCGCAGAACCGCGTGCAGGAAATCACCGAGATCACCACGGGCCTGAAGGCTCTGGCCAAGGAGCTCGGTGTGCCGATCATCGCGCTGTCGCAGCTGTCGCGTCAGGTCGAAAGCCGCGACGACAAGCGCCCACAGCTGTCGGACCTGCGCGAATCCGGCTCCATCGAGCAGGACGCCGACGTGGTGCTGTTCGTCTATCGCGAGGAGTATTACCTCAAGAACCGCGAGCCGAAGCTCGGCACCGAGGAATACATCAAGTGGGAAAACGAGATGAACGAGGCGCGCGGCAAGGCCGAGTGCATCATCGCCAAGCAGCGCCACGGACCGACCGGCACCGTCAGCCTCGCCTTCCACGGTGAATTCACGCGGTTCTCGGATCTGGCGGAAGAGCATCATCTGCCGGAGAGGTTTGAGTAGCGTTTTGGCAGAGGCCTCATTCTTTCACCCCCCTCTCTGTCCTGCCGGACATCTCCCCCTCTAGGGGGG
>NZ_VFWS01000258.1:0-1953 GCF_006443065.1 Mesorhizobium sp. B1-1-5
GCGCGTCGCTCCGCCATAGAATGACGATCGCGATGGGCATTTCGGCTAGTCTCCAAGGCATGCTGCGTGCCGGCATGGCCCGCCGCCCAACTAATAAACCGTGAAAAGCGTCGGCAGGTCGCCGCTGAGGCGCAAATACTCGACCGCCTCGATCACCGGAAATAAAGCCAGGAAATAGAGCCCGTCGCGAAACGTGTTCCGCAACGCCATCGTCGAAAACAGCCACTGCGCCTCGTCGCGGTAAAGCAGCGGGTTGGGCCAGAAGCGCGGCGTGCGGTTGGCATAGGCCGTATAAGCCGCGCCGAACTCGCCGGCGAGGTATTCGGCTTCCTTGCGCGCGGTGAAGCGGAAGACGAGATAGCTCGCCAGGCCGAGCATGACGGCCGCCAGCACCGAGCCGAACATCAGTCCGATGCCGACCGCGCCGACGGTCGAGAAGAAATAGAGCGGATTCCGGGTCACCGAGAACGGGCCGGCGACGACCAGTTCGTTGTTCTTCTTGCCGCCGACATAGAGGATGCTCCACAGCCGACCAAGGAAACAGACGAGCACCAGGCCGAAGCCGACCGTCTCCATCAGCTCGTGCCCGTTCGAGCCCTCGCTGAGGAACGGCTTGGAAAACAGCAACAGGACGATAGCCATCACCGCGGCCGCCTGCACGACGATCAGGCGCTTGTGCTGGTCGAACGCCTTCGGCGCCGATTTGAGGGATGTATAGGCCATTCTTCTCACCGTTCCGACGCCAAGAAGGCGCGCCAGGCTTGTCTAGCTTCTCTGCCGCGTGATGGCGAGGCCCCGCCGATGTTTTTGGCCGACCTTACGAATTTGTAAGAACGCGGACAGGCCGCGGTGACTTTGCCTGCCTAATTTGGGCGTCGCCGCCATACGGAATTCGAGGTGGCTCGAACGAACAACGGATCACGCCATGATCTCACAAGCCGACAACCTCGCGCCCAACCGCGTCCCGGACGTCACGCTCGATTTCTGGCTGATCAAGATCATGGCGGTGACCATGGGCGAGACGGCGGCCGACTACCTCGCCGTCAATCTCGGCCTCGGCCTTACCGTCACGTCTTTGATCATGGGCGGCATCGTCATCGTCGCGCTCGTCCTGCAGTTTGCGCAGAAACGCTATGTACCTTGGGCCTATTGGCTCGCGGTCGTGCTGATCAGCGTCGTCGGCACCTTGGTCACCGACAACCTCGTCGATGATTTCGGCGTGCGGCTGGAGACGACGACCATCGTCTTCTCGGTCGCCCTGGCACTGACTTTCGCAGTCTGGTACGCCAGCGAAAGGACCCTCTCGATCCACACCATCTTCACCACCAGGCGCGAGATCTTCTACTGGCTGGCGATCCTCTTCACCTTCTCGCTCGGCACGGCTGCCGGCGATCTGGTGGCCGAGCGCTTCGATATCGGCTATCTCGCCACCGGCCTCATCTTCGGCGGCGTGATCGCGGCGATCGCTTTTGCCTGGTTCTTCCTCGGCCTGAACAGCGTCCTCGCCTTCTGGCTTGCCTATATCCTGACCCGGCCGTTCGGCGCCTCCTTCGGCGACCTGCTCTCGCATCCAGGCGAATATGGCGGGCTGGGCTTCGGCGCCACCTTCACCAGCCTGATTTTCCTCGGCTGCATCGTGGCCATCGTTCTCCATATGACGCTGAGAAAGCTGATCGACGAAGACGAGCTGGCGCTCCTCGACTAGAGGCGCCGCACAGGATTTTGACCGGTCGGCTCTGTTTGCGTTGGCAGGTGGCATGCTTTGGAGATTGGCCGAAACGCCCATCGCGATCGTCATTCCAGGGCGGAGCAGGAGCGAAGCTCCGTCGCGAAGATCCTGGAGTCCATTCCGTTACCTTCGCCAAGGTGTGCAACGGAGCAGAATTCTGCACCGTGGCGACGCTTCCAAGTCGCGGAATGGATTCTATGGTCTGCGCGCGTCGCTTCGCTCCT
>NZ_VFWS01000259.1:0-1953 GCF_006443065.1 Mesorhizobium sp. B1-1-5
CGGCCGGCTCGTCCTCGGCGCCCGCTGCCCGTTCCCAGCCGAGCGTGTTGCGGCGATAGAGGACGAACAATGCCGCGATGACCACGGCGATCACGACGATGCCGGCAAGGCCAAGTCCCTGGATCGCCTCGATGATCACATAGGGCACCCACAGGAAGCCGTCGACGACCGAGGTGATCTGCAGCGCGTCTGCCGGCAGCTTGAAGCCCGACGCGACGGCCGCACTTGTGAACAGCGGCGCCAGCGCGTTGGCGACGTAGAAACCGATCGCCAGCGTCACCGTGCCGATCACCACCATGCGGAACACATTGCCTTTGACCAGAGGGGCGGTCATGGCGACGATGAAGGGAATGACCGCCAGGTCGGCGAACAGGATGACGCGGTTGCCCGGCAGGATCACCGACAGGATGATCGCGATAGGCACCAGGATCAGCGACGACGAGATCGCGGCGGGATGCCCGATCAGGATGGCGGAGTCCAGGCCGACCAGAAGCTCGCGGACGCCGGTGCGCTTGCGCACGTATTCCTGCGCCGCGTCGGAGCCCGGGATCAGGCCCTCCATCAGGATCTTCACCATGCGCGGCAAAAGCAGCATGACGGCTGCCAGGGTCATGCCGGTGCCAAGCACCTTGGCGAGCACCGTGCCGAGATCGCCCGCATTGTAGAAGGCGATGGCACCGAGCACGAGACCGATGATCAAGCCGAGCACGACAGGTTCGCCGAACACGCCGAACCGGCGCTCGATGGTCTCGGTGTTGATGTTGATGCGGTTGATGCCGGGAATACGGTCCATGATCCAGTTCAGGATGATGGCGATCGGCAGGATCTGCGCGGAGGCCAGGTGCGGCACCGAAATGCCGGGCACGCCATAGAACTGCTGCACCGCGCGCGCCGACCAGTCGGCGAACAGCAGCGACAGCGCCGCGACCAACGCCGCGATGGCGATGCCGTAGGCCAGATTGTCGGTCGCCGCCACGACCAGCGAGCCGACAAAGGCGAAGTGCCAGAAGTTCCAGACGTCGACATTGAGCGTGCGCGTCATGCGCGTCAGCAACAGCACGATGTTGACCAGGATGCCGACGGGGATGACCCACAGGCCGACCGACGAGCCGAAGGCGATGGCGGCCGCCGACGGCCAGCCGACATCGATGATGTCGCGATGAATGCCGGTGTTGGTGACGATGGCTTTGGCGACGTCGCCGATCGACGTGAACATCAGGCCAAGCACGAGATTGATGCCGATGAAGGCGACGCCGATGGTGACCGCGGCGCGAAAAGCCTTGCTGACCTTTGCGCCCAGAACGACGGCTATGATGAAAATGACGATCGGCAGCAGCACTGTTGCGCCGAGCGTGTCGATGGCCCCTTTGAGGCCCGCAAGAATAGTATCCATTTGTCCTCCCCTGGAGCACCGAGCCCGACCCCCGGGTTCGAAATGATGCTCCGTTGATCTCCAACGCCTTTGCCGCCAACCTCGGCGCAAAGGCACTCCCCGTTCTGCCCGCGAGGCGGAATGCGTCCCGCTCGGTGATGCGGGATGAACATTTGCCTTCGCTGGCGAACGAATGTTTTATTGAGGCAGTTCAAGGCAATGTCAATTGGCAAGTCTTTGAACCCAAGGCATCCGGGCTGACGGAGCCTTCGCCTGTGCGCTCTTGACGGACCATTGAACGGAAAAACCCGCCTGTGCGGCGGCTCCCTGGCGCAACTCAGCACCATAACCAGATCTCTACCATAGTTGCCTTCACCCCGTCAAGAAAAAATTCCTATCTTCGGATAGTTGCCGCACTGCGGACTGGCCGTTCTCAGGCCTTGGCTGACCCAAGTTCGGGCCGTGGTAAGGCCCAACATGGATTGAGCCGGCCGATCACTTTATGTTTAGCAGGGTCGACTCTGGGGTTATAAGGCCGTAATTGCGCCGCACGAATCCCGGATTTCCGGCGTCCGGCTGAC
>NZ_VFWS01000026.1:0-54163 GCF_006443065.1 Mesorhizobium sp. B1-1-5
ACGCTTCAAGCCATTTCCCGACCGCGTCTCTTCACGCTTGACCACAGCACGAAGCAAATGTGTGCGCACGCTAGCCCACAAGGGGAGAAGGGAGAGCCAACGCTCAGCCCTTATGTCCCTCGTTGACGCAGTCGTTCTTCCAGGCCCAGTCGAAATCGGCCTGCGACATGGACGAGCCGAGGCCCGGTTCGACATAAGGCCCGGCGCCGTCGATATAGACGATGAAGCGCGCTTGCTTGGTGAAGATCCCGACCTTGCTTGCGATGACGCCGCAGGTCTGGCCGCTCGCGCTGTCGCCGGTGAGGTCGACATGCGAGAAACTCGCCGCCGGATCGTTGGTCAGGCTCCGCATCCTGGCTTCGGCCGAAGCGATCGCATCGCCGCGCCAGTCGCCGCTAGAGCCGGAACAGGCCGAGAGCAACGCGCAGGCCAGAAGCAGGTTCGGTTTCGGTCGCATGTCGGCCCCCGGATCGTGGCCGGAACTTACTCGACCTTCGGTTGCGGCCAAAGCGGCATCGCAAATCATGGTTTCGGCGCGGTTTCGGAATGGGGTGCCGTCGCCGAAGCTGCCGATCTCCCCCCTTGTGGGGGAGATGTCCGGCAGGACAGAGGGGGGCGCTGTCCCGCCGGCGTATCAGTGGTCAAGTCGGTGTATGAGCGGTCAGACCCATCCACAATGGTTCGAGGAAGCACGCCGCCGCGGGCAAAGTCGAGGTAAACACTCTACGGCCCCCCTCTGCCCTACCGGGCATCTCCCCCACGAGGGGGGAGATTGGCCGTCACCTACGTCTTCCCAATCCTCTCTACCGCCTCCGCCGTCAAAAACCTGAGCACCACATCGCTCATGCCGAGCAGCGGCGTGAACGTCACGATCGCAATGCCATCCGTGGCATTCGTACGGGTGAGGCCCTCGGAATAGATATCCAGCGGCGGTTCCTCGTCGAACCAGACGCCGTGCAGCGTCTCGCCCTGCCATTTCTCGCGGCCCTTCTCGTAACTCTTGAACGAAAGCACGCTTTCGCCGGCTTGCACGTCGCCGCCACCGCCCCTGCGCACGACGACGCTGTCAATTGCGCCGGGAACACTGCGGCCCATCACCATATCGGCGATGGCATTGGCCGGGATCATGCCGGTGCCCCATTCTGCCTGTTGTTGCGGAGGACCGACCAGCACGCGCTGCGGATTGTCGCGCGTGCCTTCGCCGGTCACGCCGGCGGCCCAGAGCCGCACCGGGTGGTCGAACATTTTGCCCTTCCACCAGCCCGGATAGCGACCGGTGAGGTGCATGGCCCATTCCGCGCCCCCTGCCCTGGTCTTGCCCAGCTGGTTGCCGGCCATGAACAGGCGTTCGCGGTTCGTTGCCCCTGCCGCGTGAAATTCGGCCTGCTGCTTGTAGGGCGCGTAGGCTGCAAGAAGGTTACGGCGACGCCTGCGGTCCATCTCCTCGAGCAGCGCCAGATAGGTTTGCATCGCTGTCCAGGAGCGGCCGGAGGCTCGCTTCGAGGCCGCGGATGCGGCTGCGGATCTCGTCATCGCTCAACTGCTCGAGACTGGTTTGCTTGGCATCGACACTTTCGGAGAAATCCTTGGGCAGCAGCGTCAGCACGACCTTCAGATACTGCTCGGGTTTTTCGGCCCGCACCGCGGCGATGACGCCTGCGCCATGGACGCGGAAATCGGCGCGAAGCGCGGCGGCGAAATCATCGACGAGCGTCCTTCGCGAGCGCTTCGGGCGGAGGGACGGAGCGGCAGCGGCTTGGGTGGCTTTCGGCGTTCGCCTCGCCCGCTTCGCGCCGACGGGCTCGCGGCGCCTGCTTTCGTCAGCCATGCGTGACCGCATCAGATGGTGCTGCTTTCGCCGCCTTCGCCTTGCGGACCTTGCGGGCGGGTTTCCTGCGTCGCCTTGTGCTGGCCGGCCTGGCGGGCCGGGCATCGGCGGACGGCGCGGCCATTGCCTTCAGCCCCGCCGTGGCTGTGCGGACCGCAGCCGGGCCGAGGCCCTGGCGCGGGAAACCGAAACCGGCGACGGCTTCATCGAGGCCACCCCGCACCATACCGATGCGCACGCCCGGCGCGACCTGCTCGACACGGCCCGAGCGCTGCGGAAGGCTTGCGCCTTCGAATTCGCCGATAGCGCTGACGATCTCAGCGCCGTCATCGGCGGTGACGATGGTGGCATAGCGTGGCATCTGGGCCTCGAGCAGAATGTTGAAAGCGCCGCTGGGGAGAGAGGGCGCCGCCAGCGCTTCGAAAGAATGGATGGCGCGAAAACAAAAACCCCGCCGGCGGCGGGTTGTTGGCGCAAATCAGCACTATGGACAAAATAGTAGCATAGCTGCCTTCAACGGGCAATGGCTTCTAGGTACATTTTCCTAAATTTCTCGCAATCGAGCCAGCAAAGCCCCGTGCGCGCCACACCTATAAATTGAAACGCCAGGCCAGATCACAGCAAATTTTTGTCGGAACCAACCCTGGTCCGACGGGTTCCACCCTTAGTCGCAACGCGACAGACGACCGTCTCGCAACAGAGGAGAAGAGATCATGCTTACGAAGATTCTTGCAGCTTCGGCCTTGACCATCGGCCTCGCGACGGCGGCGATGGCCCAGAACGCCGGTACCGCCGGAAATGACGGCGCGGGCAGCGGCCAGACCGTTACCGTCAACCCGAAGACGCCGGCCGCGCCATCGCCTGACCAGGCCCCTCCGCCCGATACCGGCACGACCGGCAGCATCACAGGCGGCGACATGAATTCGAACGCCGACAAGAACTGCGCGAATAATCCGCAGGGCGCAATGGGCGATGCCAACAACAGCACCGCCACCACAGTGCAGCCGAACGTGAATGACAACAACTGCGGCAAGTAACTGCGGCAAGCAAGGGCTTGGACCAAGGGCCGTGGAGTTCGCTCCGCGGCCCTCGTCTTTTGGTCTGGCGGCGCGCCTGCGGAAACCGCGGCGGAACAATGGCACGGCTTGACCGTTCGTTCCCAGGAGGCAAAAAGGAGAGACCGATGGCAGACAATGACACCAGCACCACCAATTCAGCCAACGGCAACGCGAAAACCGCCGCTGCGCGCGCCACGCGCAACCGTCCCGCGTCCCGCAGCAGCGCACGAGCCTCGCGGGCATCGGAAGACGCGATGAAGAAGCAGATCGCCGAGTTGAAGCGCGAGGTGAACCGGCTGAACCGCACGCTTTCCGAACAAGCCGCAGAGACCGCGCATGGCTGGTATCAGGGCGCGGCCGACCGGGCCTCGACCCTTTACAGCGGCGCCTCCGACCGCGCGTCGCGCGCGGCGAGCCAGTTGCGCAGCCAGGCGCATAGCGTTTCGGAAACCGTGCAGCAGAACCCCGGCACCTTCTCGACTGCGATGTTGATCGGCGGCCTGGTCGGCTTGCTGGCCGGCATGGCGATCAGCCGAAGCTCCGCCCCCGAGCCGGACTGGCTGCATCGCTGGCACAGGTAGACATTTCCGGCCCGGCTAGAGAGCCGACCCGGAAAACGGTGAGGTTGCCTTGCGGCGACCGCGCGGAAGGAAAGGCCAGGCCGTCGCGCCCGGCCTTTTTCTTTCCCCGCCGGCGTTCAGTTTCCGAGGTTGTGCTGGGGCCTGCTCTGTTCCGGCGGCCGTCCCGGGCTGGTCATTAGCCGGTGCTTATGGGATCATTCCCCAAGGGAATCGCGGAGAGCAGGCATGGACAAACCTGCCATGGCATCCGTCTTTCGGATGCGGCATGTGCCAGCAAGCATTTCGGGCGTTCGCAGCCTGGGCCGGGGCCAGGCCGATCCGATCTTCCATTCGAGACCGCTCGGCGAGGCGATCCGCTTCATCGCCCAGGCCGAGGGGCAATATGACCTCAGCGCCGTCGCTGTCTTCTACGGCGACCGCCAGACGCCGCCGCTCGGCAACCGCGAGATCAGGCGGCTTTGGAGCGAGTATGGAGAGCGGTGGATGGAGGCCTAAGCGAGGCTCGCGCATCTCCGGATCGTAACCGCGGCTCGCGCGTTTCACCCCGGTCAATGGGAGCAAAAGCCATGAATGTCGCCAATCTGCAGCTCGAGGGCCTCCTGATGGCCGTCGCTTCGGTCAACCAGGTGCTGGTGCGCAAGGGCGTGCTGACGGTCGAGGAGATCGACATCGCGCTGCGCAAGGCGGAGGCCAGCGAAACCAGCGAGGAGCGCTCGGAAGGCATGTCGGCCTCGAGCCGCGACGCCGTCAACTTCCCGATCCGGCTGCTCGAACTCGCCAACCAGTGCCAGCCGGAGGCCGACATGCCGTCCTTCTCGAAGCTGGCGCGCATGGTCGGCCAGATGAAAGAGCCGTATAACGATCAGATGTGAGCGTGTGGGAAGGCGCCTTTGTCTTGAAATGTTGGCGCCGCCCCTCATCCGGCCTTCGGCCACCTTCTCCACGTAGAACGGGAAAAGGAAAGTTCACGCCCTGCCCGGCCAACCCTGCTTGAGAGCCAGCACGCTGCCCGGGCCGTGGACGGCGGCGTAGAGCAGGCCGGCGGCGAACGGGAAATGCGACATGAAGGCGCCAAACTCGGCCTGGTTTCCGGCCCAGTGCGACGGGCCGTGAAAGGCGAAGCCGAGAAAGATGACATAGACCGCGCCGATCAGCGCCAACGGCGTCAGATAAGCGCCGGTGAGGAAGGCGATCACCAGCAACGCTTCGAGGATCGCCGCGCACCAGGCCAGGAACAGCGGGAACGGGAAGCCGGCGGCCGCGATGTAGCCGGCGGTGGCGCCGATATCCATCAGCTTGAAGGCGACGGCCATCGCGAACATGGCGGCGAAGATCAGGCGGGCGATGAGGATGGCGGCGGTCTGCCAGGTCGATTGCATTTCCACGATGTTCCTCCGGATTGTTGAAGCGGTTGATGCCCCCAAGGACGGGCGGAGGGAGTTGGTTCCGACAGGCGGTGGAAAAATTATGCGAGGCGGGGACGCGGCGCCTCGCCTTCTCCCCTTGTGGGAGAAGGTGGATCGGCGCGACAGCGCCGAGACGGATGAGGGGTGTTCCAGCGAAGTGAGACGTCGGTATTCCCTGGAACACCCCTCATCCGTCCGCTTCGCGGCCACCTTCTCCCACAAGGGGAGAAGGAGAAAGTTGCGGCGGATGGCTGATCGAATCCCGAACGGTGCCGTATTCGGCGCCCCAGCGGTCCGTCATGGCGCAGCGAATGTCCCAGAGCTCGGGGAAGAAGCGGTGGCGGGCGCCGCCTTCGAGGATCTCCACCGGCCTGCCTTTCAGCGACTTCGCGCCGAGCCCGATCGAGCGGTGGATCAGATAAAGGTGATTGGCGCGGAATTTCTGGAACAGCTCGTCGAACTCGATCAGCGCCTCGGCCACGACATAGGAATCGCCGTGGTCGTAATGCTCGTCATAGATATCCTCCACGGACAGCCCGCGGCCGTCGAGATAGGCATGCCTGAAGGCCCGCCAAAGGTCCGGCGGCAGGCGCAGCAAAAGCTTGAAGCCTGGCGATTCCTGGCCGCTGCCATTGCCGAGCTGCAGGCGGATCTGCTGGTACTCCTTGGGCGACATGGTCTCCAGGAGGTCGAGCTGCGCCGTCATCATGCGCATCAGCCGGTGCACGCGGCCCATCAGCGTGACGATGCGATGTGTGTCCTGTTTCTCCAGATAGTCGAGGACGTCGACCAGCGTGTAGGCGATGAGCTTCATCCACAATTCCTCGACCTGGTGCACGATCTGGAACTGCAGCTCGTCGGCGTTGACCATGTCGGAGAGCGGTTTCTGGCAGGCGAGCAGCTGATCGCATTTCAGATAGACGCCGTAGTCGCGCATCTCGGGGGCCTCGATGCGGGCGTGATAGTCCGTCTTGTCCATGGCTTCTCCTCCTCGCGGCAGGTTTTCGACCTGGCGACAAAGATAGCGCTTTCGGCTTGAACATTGTTCCTTTCTGTTATTCAAATGACGTGGAATGAAGGACGATCATCGATGTCTTCTGCCATATTGGAGAACGAATGACGCTGGATGCTGTCGACCGGAGAATAGTCGCCGCGCTTGAGCGCGACGCGCGCATCTCCTTCGGCGAACTCGCCGAGGAGGTCGGCTTGAGCAAGACGCCTTGCTGGAAACGGGTGAAGGCGTTGGAAGAGGCCGGCGTTATCCGCGGATATTCGACCCGCATCGACCCGGCCAGGATCGGCTTCGGCATCGAGGCCTTCATTCAGGTGTCGATCGACTTCGAAGTGTCGGACGCCTTTGAAGCGGCGGTGAAGAAGCACCCGCTGATCCGCCGCTGCTACGCCACCACGGGCGAAGCCGACTATCTGCTCCAGATCGTCACCGTCGACATGATGGCGCTCGACCGGATGCTGCGCGAGGAACTCAGCCGCCTGCCCGGCGTGCGCCGCACGGTGACTTCGATGGCGATGCGCGAGATCAAGGGCGACATCTCGTTCGCCGACGCGGCGGCGCGTGCGCTGAGGGGATAAGGCGAGCGGCAAATTGAGACTCGGCTCAACGGTACCCCTGTCGGCAATCGAGCCGTGGACGCTGGCCGCGCCGCACGGTGTCTTTATGGCGACGCGAGGCGATCTACTGGTTGGAGGACGCGTGACGAGAATATGGGAGCCTGATCACGGCCGGCTCCCGCTCCACCTTCTCCTTCTCCGCGTCGGCCTTGCGTTTCGGGCATTCCTCAAAATCATGGTCGCGGCCGCCGCAGTAGGAGCAGCACTTGGCTGGAGTGTCGGGGTAAAGCATCGAGACCATTCCCAAGAATGCACCAAAACGTTTCCTATTGCAGCAGCAATCGCGTGAAGACGCTGCAATCGCCGTTCAGCCCGATGCCCAGACGTCGCAGTGGCAGGAGCTCGCCGCGTGCGCGGCGGGCTCCCGCTCAATCACCGCTCACGCATGAGCGTGGGGATGACGGAAGTCCCAGACAGCCCAGGCCGATGCCGCGACCACCAGCACGCCGAGAACGACATGCGTGGCCATGACATACGTGTCAGCCGCGAAGTGTAGCAACCAGGGCGACACGATCAGCCAGAGCCCGAGGACGACGTTTACCCATTCTTCCCACTCGGCGAACACCGAAAGCGTCGCGAGCGCCAGCGCGCCGAGAAGAACGCCGACAATCCAGGCGTTCCACGCGGGCACCGTTGCCGCGGTGAATCCGATGACCCATGGTGAGATGAACAGGCAAATCGCCAGGATCAGGGTGATCCAGTCCTGGCTCTTTCTTGCTTCCATCAGTTTGCTTGGCATGACAACCTCCATAGACGAAGCTTGACCAAAGCAACTGTATCCGCGTGGACATTGCACGCTTAGCGATTGATGTAATTACGTTTCTATCAGGCTGCAAGTGGCGGTCGGGCGGGTCCGGACTGCGCGTCGCCCGGCGCGGGACGGCAGAAATCCCGCCGCCTGCCGCTCAGACGCTGAAGTCGGTATCGCTCTCTGCCCCCAGCTGCGGAACCACGATTGCCTCGAGCGGCGCGTCGAGCGTCCATTTCACGCTGCCGGGCGAACGCTCGAGGCTTGAAGAACCGCTCAGCGACTGCGGCGCCACCCGCTGCAGCACCACGGTGCCAAAACCCTTGCGCTCACTCGTCTTCTGCTCAGCTCCAACGGCCGTCGCGCCGGATGTCTCGTGCCACAGAAGATGAAAGCGCCGCTGCGCTTGCGGGCCGGGCTCGACCTGCCAGGTGATTTCGATGCGGCCGCCTTCACCCGCCAGCGCGCCATATTTGGATGAGTTAGTGCCCAGTTCGTGGAAGGCCATGCCGAGATTCTGCACGGCGTTGGACTGCAGCGTCAGGAGCGGCCCGGAAAGCGAGATGCGCTCCTCATGGCCGAAAGGCTTCAGATGCTCCTGGATCAGGTCGAACAGGCTGGCGCCGGCCCATTCGGAGGTGACCAGGAGATCGTGCGAGCGCGACAGCGCCATGATGCGCGAACGGATCAGTTCCTCGAACTCGCCCGGATCGGTGGAGCGCTTGCTGGTTTCCCTGATCATCGACAGGATCACGGCGAACTGGTTCTTCACGCGATGGTTGACCTCGCGCATCAAGAGCCGGATGCGGCGCTCGCTTTCCTTGGCAGCGCTGATATCGCGGGCGATTGTCGAGGCGCCGATGATCTCGCCCGCGTTGTTCTTGATCGGCGAAATCGTCAGTGAAACGGTGATCAACGAGCCGTCCTTGCGCCTGCGCACCGTCTCGAAGCTCGGAATGCGCTCCCCCTTGCGGATGCGGCCGATGATCTCGGTTTCCTCGTCTTGCATATGCTCTGGGATCAGCATCAGGATCGACCGGCCGATGGCCTCTTCGGCGGTATAGCCGAACATGCGTTCGGCCGCGTGATTCCAGTCGGTGATCACGCTGCCCAGAGTCTTGCCGACGATGGCGTCGTAGGACGAATCGACGATCGCGGCCAAGCGCGCATCGGCATTCGGATCCTGTCGGAACGTCCCCCCGCGATTGGTCATGGACGGTAATTAGGGCCGGCCGAGGTCAAGGCAATCTGCCGCGAGCGAGCGTGCATTTGCTCAGGGTTTCGGGTCGCTGGAGCCATCTGCGGCCTTCCGATCCAGCGATATCACGCCGAAATCCTGCGACTTCGCGCCCAGGCCAGCGGCCAGAAACCCATCGGATGCCAGTCCACGGCGCAAAAGCTCGCGCACGGCGGCCGAGCGGCTTGGCATGCGTTTTTCGAAACGCCAGTTTTCCAGCGCCGCCAATTCCTCGTCGGTCAGCATGATCTGCAACCGTTGCGGCCGTTCAAGCTCAACCACTTCCGCCTCCATCCGAGCCGAATGCTGGGAGTTAGTATCTGCCTAACTGTGAGTAGAAATAGGAAGCGGCCATAAGGCGTCAAGAGGGGATGATTTGCCGACCGGCAATGAAGCCAACGATGCTAAGGATGCGGTGAAACTGCGTTTGATATACTTTGCTAACCAGCTGATTTATTTATTGATTTTAAAATTTGTGTATTGCCAACCGCACTGCTCCAGCGCATGGCTGCAACAGAGGGATAGACCCCCGCGAAAGGAGGGTTTTCCAATGACGCGAGGATTTTCCAACCGGCTGCGCGACGACTCTCACTGCAAGGTCCAGCAGGCCCTGCGGATCGACGGCATCGTCAACATCATCCGGGTTGCGGAAGAAATCAGGCTCAAGAACCTCGCCGACAACATCGCCCGCGAGGATATAGAAAGCCTGGTGATGCAAATCGCCCAACTTTACGGGGCGCCAATCGAGTTCGACGACCAGGCCTTGACGGCGCTCGACCTGCCGGAAGCCACGGGCGGCGACAACCGCAACGACCTCGAAAGAGCCCTGTGGGAGCACTCGCTGCCCGACGCGCGGATCGATTTGCTGCAGCTCGACGAATAGCGGGCGCCGCCGGCAGCAGCCCAAAGCCCCCGACGCCGCTCAGTCCCTGGCGGCCAACTCGCCCAGAATGCCGAGCCCCGTCTCATACCGGTCCGGCGCAACGCCCGCCTGATGAGCTTGCCACAGATTGTCGCGCAGGTCGGCTATCTTAACCGGCAGGGCAAGCTCGTTCGAGGCGGCGCGGAAAATGAAGCCCTCCTCGCTCTCGTCCATGCGCCTGGTCAGCGCATCGACCGCCGCCACCACCGGCAGGCCGAAGCCGGCGCCGTGCAGCCGCTCGAGACTCCAACCCTCGCCTTTCTCGACCACGTCATGCAGATAGGCAACCGTCTTTTCGTCCAGCGTTTCGACCGCATCGGCAACCCGTCTCAGATGTTCAATGTAGGGTCTGCCGGTCTTGTCTTTTTGACCTCGATGGGCCTGCTCGGCGATTTTGGCGGCCTGGTGAAGCATGGTCCTTCCGATCTCGTCACGATAAAGCCCGTCCCGGCGAGGGACGGCCGAGGCGGGCTTGCCCGGGTCGGAACCCGGTCCGGATGACGGGCCTTCGGGGGAACTGCGCGCCATCATGCATGCAAAAACCTCGGCACCGGCCTAATGTTCCAACGCTGCCGGATTTTTGAGGATGCGCCATCGCCAATCCGCGCCACCCGTTCCAGGCGGAATGCCAGCACCTGAGGCGCGTCGCTGAAACGGATTCAGACGACACGCTTTAGGTCTTTGTTTTGATGCTCGTCGTCCCAGAACCGCTGCGCCCTTCTGGGCGACATGCATTAAAAAGAAGCCCGGACCAGGAGCCGGGCAAGAGAGGTCTTGGGAACATGCTGACCGGGGGTCACGTTCAGCGTTTGCTAATTTGGCGGTTCATTATGACGGCCAGATGAAGGCACATTCGTCCGTGTCGTTGTGCTCAGTGCCTGCCTCGACGCAGAAAGAGCTTTCGACAGGAACTTCGCGGTCGTGTTGCCGTTAGCCCTCCGTGTCCAACAGGAGGTCCGGCCATGGACTGGAACCGCGTCGAAGGCAATTGGAAGCAGGTGAAGGGCAAGGTGAAGGAAAAGTGGGGCAAGCTGACCGACGACGATCTCGACCGTATCGCCGGAAAGCGCGACCAGCTCGAAGGCATAATCCAGGAACGCTACGGCCTGGAGAAGGATCGCGTGCGCCGCGACATCGACGACTGGTACAGGATGCAGGGCTGGTAAAAGCCGGCTCCCCAAAAACGAAGGGCGTTGCCCTGCGGCAGCGCCTTTTTGCGTAAGCCGGTCAAGCCCGCGCGATGGCGGCGAATGGCTCCGACGGGCTGCCATGGCCGAGTTCCGCCCGCGCTGCGGGCGCACCGTATTATCCGGATTCGGCTTGCCTTCGCGAGGCTCCTGGCGCGCCGCCTTGCGGCGGTTCCAGAAGGCGAATCAGCCTCGGATCTCATGGTCCGCCGCCGGCGAGACGCCCCGGATGTCAAATTGCGGAAACGGATGAAACATGCCGCCGCCTCGACAGTTCCTACCGGAAGGAGTTGGCTCATGATCAACCGAGACGATGGCGCCGAACCCGGCGACGGCAAAGCGGCTCAACCAGCGCAGGGCGATGTGGAAATGCTTGCCCGCCGCCTGGCAAAGGATATGGACATCTCGGAGGACGAGGCTCGCGAGCTGATCGAGCTTATCGGCCCCGACTGGACTTCACTGGTGAGAGAGGCGAGGTTCCTCAAGGGACGGCACTGATCAAGGCTTGTCGAGATGATTTTCCCGCAGCCGGGGCAATCATCTCAGGAATGGGTGAGCCCAGCCCGGCCGCCACGGCGCCGCTCACGCCGCGCCCCTATTTGGCGGCGGCCTTCTTCTTCACCTTCTTTACCGGCTCCTCCACCGGCTCCTGCGCCAGCCTGGCCTTGCGAAGACGCGCCGTCTTGGCAACTCTGGCCGCCGCCTCGCTGTCGATGATGGCGCGCGCGGTCTTTGTAGTGGCCTCGTTCTTGGCGTCGCCTTTCGGCTTGAACACATTCGTATCAGCCATGTGCTACCTCGCTATGCAAATGAAAAAGGCCGGGCGAACCCGACCTTCCCTCAAAGCCCCAGCGCCTGTGCCGGTACATCCGTGGTCAAAGGCGCCGACGCATGGCTTAGGCTGCCTGGAGGTTCTCCGCGGCGCTCTTGCCGCTGCGAGCGTCCTTGACGACGTCAAAGCTTACCTTCTGGCCTTCGACGAGAGAACGCATCCCTGCGCGCTCCACGGCGGAGATGTGAACGAACACGTCCGGCTGGCCGCCGCCCTGTTCGATGAAGCCAAAGCCCTTAGTGGCGTTGAAAAACTTCACGGTTCCAGTAGTCATACGATTTCCTTTCAAATCGACGCAAATTACCGCCGCTTGGCCGAATGCCAAACGTCACGGTTTTCGAAATTGAGAGGGAAGATCGTCGGGCGCAAAGGCCCTGAAACAACGTTCGTTCAACAAGATCGATATCACACATATAGCGTTTAAACTGACTCCCGGCAAGACAACCCCCGATATATTTATGCAGGACCCTTTTCGGCACCCGACCGGATCCGCCCTCTGATGCGGAAGGTGACGATGACGGCGGAACCGACGTCATCGCCGCCAGTTACTCACCATCTTCGTTAGCTCTTGCTTATCTACGCAAAACACCTGTCCGAGCCTGTCGTGCAAGTCGCTCCGATTATCCCTGGCCTCGGCTGCCATTGCGCTAGCGCTCGGCCGGGCATGGAAGGAGCAACGATGGCCGAAGTCGGTTCGCACATCGAGAGAGAACAAAGCAAAACGTCGGCGAAGGGACCTTTGCAACGGTTCCTGCGTACGATCGGCCCCGGTTTTATCACCGGCGCATCCGACGACGATCCCTCCGGCATCGGAACTTACAGCCAGGCCGGCGCGCAGCTCGGTTTCGATATCGGCTGGACCATGCTGTTCACCTTCCCGCTGATGGCGGCGATCCAGGAGATCGCCGCCCGCATCGGCCGCACCACGGGCAAGGGGATTTCCGGCAACCTCAGCAGACATTATCCCGCCTCGCTGCTCTACGTCGTGGTGGTGCTGCTTTCCGTCGCCAACGTCATCAATATCGGCGCCGACCTCAGCGCCATGGCGGACGCGTTGGAGCTGCTCATCGGCGGGCCGAGCCCGCTCTATGTGATCGCATTCGCGATCGTCTGTATCTGCGCGATCGTCTTTCTCGACTACACCCGCTACGTGAAAGTGCTCAAATGGACAACCTTGAGCCTCTTCGCCTACGTCATTGCCATGTTCGCCGCGAATGTAGCCTGGGCCGACGCGGCCAAAGGCTTGCTTGTTCCGCACATTGAATGGAATGGCGCTTTCTTCACCACGCTGCTCGCGATCCTCGGCACGACGATCTCGCCTTATCTGTTCTTCTGGCAGGCCTCGCAGGAGGTCGAGGAGGAGGAACTCAAGCCAAGCGCCAAGCCGCTGCGATGGGCGCCGTGGCAAGCTTCCAAGGCATTCCGGCGAATACGCGCCGATACGCTGGTCGGAATGGCGTTTTCGAATTTGATAGGCGTCGCGATCATCTTCACCACGGCCGCCACGCTTCACAAGGCGGGGGTGACGGACATTGCTTCGTCCACCGACGCGGCCAAAGCTCTGGAGCCGGCCGCCGGAAAGTTCGCCTTCATCATTTTCTCGATGGGAATTATCGGCACCGGGCTCCTGGCTGTGCCGGTGCTGGCGGGGTCAGCGGCTTTCGCCGTCGGCGAAGCCCTGCACTGGACGGTGGGGCTGCAGCGCAAGCCGAAGGAAGCGTTGGCGTTTTACGTCACACTCGCCGCCGCGACCGCTCTTGGCACCGGGATCATGTTTACCCCGATCGACCCGATCAAGACGCTTTACTGGAGCGCCGTCATCAACGGCATATGCGCCGTTCCCGTACTGATCGTCATGATGCGGATGGCCGGCCGCAAGGACGTCATGGGTGAATTCCCGGTTCAGGGTTGGCTGCGCGCGCTGGGATGGCTAACGACAATGACAATGGCAGCCTCGTCGGTGGGCCTCATCGCGCAGTGGTTTGTGTGAATCCCGAGCAGGGAAAGCGGTCTTTCAGATGCGACAGGCGGCGATTCATGCGTCGGTCCGGCCAATCGCCTGGCCGCGGCGGTGCTTCGTCGCCGTCAATAACAATTGATGCTTTTAGCGGTGTCGCCGCATGTATTTCTTTCTGGAACAAGTTTGATCAGGCCGTGTTGGTGATGATCCAACCCCCACCAGGAGATTCAGAATGGCGACGACGAAAGCGGCCTCGAACAAGGGCCTCAACGAACTTTTCCATGACACGCTGAAGGATATCTATTTCGCCGAGAAGAAAATCCTGACGACGCTGCCCAAAATGGCAAAGGCGGCGCAGGACGATGCGCTGAAAATGGCCTTCGAGAAGCATCGCGACCAGACGGAGGAACATGTCGCCCGTCTCGAGGAAGTGTTCGAGGTGATCGATAAGAAACCGGCGGGCAAGACTTGTGCCGCCATCATGGGCATCACCGAGGAAGGTGCCGAGATCATGGACGAGTACAAGGGCTCGCCCTCGCTCGACGCCGGCCTGCTGGCTGCCGCCCAAGCCGTCGAGCATTACGAGATCTCTCGCTACGGCACGCTCAGGACCTGGGCGCAGGAACTCGGCCTGACGGAGGCCGTCACCTTGCTCGACAAGACGCTGAACGAAGAAAAGGAAACGGACGCCGCGCTCACCCAGCTTGCCGAATCCGCGGTCAACGTCGCGGCTGAAGCCGCATAGCGGACGACCCGCTCACGGTCGCCGAGCCCCGGCGGCTTGCCAGGGCTCGCTGCCACATTGCAGGTCCAATCGAACGGCGGCGGCCGCTGCCCGCGCCACCAGCGATCTCACCTGTTTGTTGGATCGATAATTCGTCGTGGATGGCAGAATTGGCGCGCCGGTTCTTGCAGCGACCCGGGCCTCTTGACGGTCAAGATCTACAAACCCATATCGCCGCTGAGCTTGGGCCGCTGTCGGCACCAAGCCGTTGCCTGAACTCAATTGTTCGTTCGATTGGAGGACGTTATGAACGATCGCATGTTCGACAGCCCTGTTTTCGTGAAGAGCGGAGACAGCCTCATCCAGGAAATCGCGTGCCTGGAAGATGCCCTGGAATTTCTCTACGCGTGGCCCAAGAACAGGCGCGGAGCCATCTTTGAAACGGCCCTTCGTGCCTGCCAGCGGGCATTCGACAGCGGCTATCCGCTGACTGCCGCCAGAGATGCCTTTAGCGGTTTCGCAAGGTCGGTCAAAATTCTCGAGGACGTGAGTATCCCCTTGCCATGGATGACCGGCAAAGGCGGCCGCGGCGGCGGACTGACTGCTTGAAAGTTTCGCGGCTATGGGAGTTCGCGATGCTTTCCAAACCTTTCGAGAAACCCCTTCGCGTTTGGGTCGGACTGGGCTTTCCCCGGCAACTGAACACCGTCGTCGATGCCTATCAGTTCGCGACCGACTGGTGCGGCAATAGCCCGGAGCAGAAAGCGGCTATCCGTGCCTGCAAGGCAGCTTTGGTCGGCGACGTCGACGCGGAAACCGCGCGAGGCGTTTTCGCCGCATTCGCGCGCAAGAAGGATATCCTTGTCGAGGACGGACCAATCCCCCCCGCGATAGAAAAAGCTCGGCCGTCAGATCACCGATGACGATCGGGGCGCGCCCCACGACAGCTGTCGGGGCGCCTCACGGGCGTGCGGCGTGTCATCCGGTCCGCCCCTTGGCACTGGATCGTTGCCTCGAATGAACGCCCACCAGTCGCGGGAATGGTGGGCGTTCAAACAGTTGACGATGAAGGGACTCAAATATCCGTCAAACCGTCCCCCAACCACCAACGGCGGGCTAAGGTTTCACTGCTTGGACCAAAGCGGCGCTGCGTGCGACTTCAGTCCCAAGTGAGTGGCATGTTGCGGCCGCCCAGCCTGCCTTCCTGGTTTCCAGCAAGTGCCTCATGCCGCCACCGTCGTGGAGGAACATCGGCTAAATGGAACCTCGATCCTGATTGTCTGTTCATTGGAAGGCGGGCCAACATGAACAGATCGTCGCTTCATCTTCTCAAAGGTACAGGGTATCTGATTTCCACAGTGAGCGTGGCACTGCTGGCGATCGTCAGCTGGGACGGTGCCTCGAAAAGTCCGTTGCTGGTTGCTTGTCTGCTCGGCGGAGCCGCTACCTCGGTTGTCGGCATGTTCTGCCGCTGGCTGTCCTACGAAATCGAGAAACGGCAGGAAGAACGGCGGTAGCCCCCGAGCCTGGCGACGAGGTCGTGTCAGCCTGAGCGGCGCAAGACCCGCGTGACAAGCAGAGTGATCAGGCTGCCGAGGACAATCCATAGGACGATCCCGCCGCCGGATGCCCGAGGCGCCGCCGCGCCGACACTTGCACCAGCGTCGGCCGGCATCGTCGTCCCGGGTTTGGCTACTTTTTCGATATAGTGCGGCGCAGCCCGGTCGGTTGCATTCGCAACGACCGGCGCGAGGTCGCGCCGGCTGCCGCGCCGTACCGAATAGGCCCGGGTAATCTCGGCGCCGAAAAGAAAAATCTGTGCCGAATAATAGACCCAGACCAGCACCACCATCAGTGCGCCCGCCGCTCCGTAAGACGTCGCTATAGCGCTGGTGCCGATGTACCAGCCGATCAGCGACTTGCCGATGGTGAAGAGCAGGGCCGTGACCGCAGCGCCGATGCCGACATCGCGCCATTTGAGCGTGCGGTCCGGCAGCACCTTGTAGATCGCGGCAAAGAGCAGCGCGATCAGCACAAAAGAGACGATCGTGTTGACGCCGCTGACGATCACGCCACCGAACGGCAGGCGTCGGTTGATCAATTCGCCCAGCGCCGAGATCGCCGTGCTTGCCGCGAGCGATACCAGCAGTAGGAAGCCAAGCGCCGCGACGAGACCGAGGCTCGCCGCCCTCGCCCGCACCAGGCGCGACAGCGACACGCCGTCGGGCTTCACCTTCCATATCTCGTTGAGCGACTGCTGCATTTCGCCGAAGACGCCCGAGGCGGTGACGAAAAGCGTGACCAGTCCGATGAGCGTGGCAAGCGTGCTTGACCAGCGCTGCGCCGCGCTCTCGATCGTTGCCTTCAGGAGGTCGGCACTTTGCGGCCCCATCACGCCCGATATCTCGGCCGAGAGCGCCAGTTGTGCGGCGTCATTGCCGATGACGAAGCCGGCAATCGCCACGACAATGAGGAGGATCGGCGCCAGCGAGGTCGTGGCATAGAAAGCGATTGCCGCTCCGTGGCTCAGCGCATTGTCGGCGATGTAGCCGGCGACGCTTTCCCGCAAGAGCAGCCAGCCTTCACGAACCCAGCCCGGCATCGTCGCCTCATCTGTTTTGGACCTGCCCTTTGCCGCCAGGTCCGGCTGACGCGGTTCGCAAATCACAATCCCATGCCGGCACAATGGTTCCCAATGGGCGTGGGCACCGACGCCGGATCGCTAAAAACGGCCGCGTATTTGCAATCGGAAACAATGGATTTATATTTAGCTGACTAAGTGATTCATGGCGCGGTGAACCGATGGCCAAGAAGAAGCACAGACGGTCGGCTTGCACTGTTTCGGCAGCTTCCGACGCCGAGATCCTCGAAGCGGCTTATTTTGCCCGCAAATGCGGCCTCACGCGTGAGGAGGCATTGCAGATGATACGCGAGGCCCACAACCTGCCGGCCGTCAGGGCGGCCGAAGGCGAGAAGCGCAAGCATTGAACCCTTGTTGTAGAAGACGGGCCTCATTGGCCGGTCTGCGGCGGAATTTCGCCCGGCTTGATCACCGGCATGTCGCTGCCTGTCGGGGGCGGTGGCGTCGCGTTCTTGTCGCCGGTCGGCGGCGGCTTCAGCACGCCGCCGCAATTGCCGAGTTTTTTCGACAGTTCATCGGTGTCGGCCTGCTGCTTCTGTTTCTGCTGCTGGTCGTTGGCGTCGGGCTTGGCCTGGCAGTTCTGCGCCTGCTGGTCGTTCGGCTGGACGGCATTCTGGGCCACCGCCGGCAGAGCCTGGACCAGGGTGACGGCTGCAATGAGAAGCGCTTTTTTCATGAGATCCTCCTCATGGGTGTCAGTAACCCCCGATGATCGGCAGGATTTCGCCGGTGATGTAGCTCGAGCATTGCGGCGAGGCCAGGAACACATAGGCCGGCGCGATCTCTTCCGGCTGGGCGGGCCGCTTCATCGGCGTCTTGGCGCCGAACTGCGAGACGTCTTCCGCTTGTTTCTCGGATGGGTTGAGCGGCGTCCAGACCGGACCCGGCGCCACCGCATTGACGCGGATGCCCTTCGAGACGAGGTTGCCGGAGAGAGCGCGGGTGAAGGCGTGAATGCCGCCCTTGGTCATCGAGTAGTCGACCAGTTCCTTCGAACCCTCGATGCCGGTGACCGAACCGGTGTTGATGATCGCCGAACCCGGCGTCATGTGCGGCACGGCTTCCTGAGCCATATGGAAATAGCCGTAGAGATTGGTCTTCAGCGTGGTGTCGAAATGCTCCTCGGTCAGATCGGCGAAATCGGCCGAGTGGATTTGAAAGGCGGCATTGTTGACCAGCACGTCGAGCTTGCCGAAGGCCTTGAGCGTTTCCGCCACCGCCTTGTGGCAGAAGGCGCGTTTGGCGACGTCGCCGCGCAAGGTGATGCAGCGCCTGCCCTCCGCCTCGATCGCATGCTTCGTCGCCTCGGCATCGCGGTCCTCGCTGAGATAGGCGATGGCGACATCGGCACCCTCGCGTGCGAACAGCACGGCCACAGCGCGGCCGATGCCGGAATCGCCGCCGGTGATCAGCGCGACCTTGTCCTTGAGCTTGCCCGACCCTTGCCAGAAGGGCGCATCATAAAGCGGCGCGGGCTCGATCGCCCATTCCTCGCCGGGCTTGGGATGATGCTGCCTGGGGAAAGGCGGCGTAGGGTATCTGCGCGCGCCGGCCTGCATAGCGCCCGGCGCTTCCGGCTTCGGCTTGCCGCGGTCCGTGGCATCGACCTTGCGCTGCACGCCGCGCTGCCTATTCGCCGTCGTCGCCGTGTCTGTCTTCTTGGCGGTCGCTAATTTTCTGGCCGTGCCGGTTTTCGTTCGGCTGCTGGTCGGCATGGTGGTCTCCTTTCGGAGGACAACGCATGCCGAGGGAAAAGGTTGGCCCTTGGATCGCCGCACCTCGCCGAGATGCCTGCGCGTACATCAAAGTTAAATGCGGCCGCCCGGCCGCGGTGCTAACGCTTGGTCACTGGGGGACTCTTCAGGAGGAGTCCACATGGACGTTCGAACTCTCATCGGCAGTCTCTCGGCCGCAATGCTGCGCCGGCGCGCCGCAGCGCCGCCAGTCCCCGTTAGGGTGATCCGCGCTTCGCTGGCCGAGGTGCCGCTCAGGCCGCGCCCACGTCCGCCGCACCGCCCGGCGCCACCGGCCCGGCCCGCGAGCAATATGTAGCCTCGGATTTGCGGCCTCGGACCAGCCGGCCGGATGCAACCGACTGCCGAAGTCATCGTTTATGGCCATCCGCAATTTTTACGGTGAAATATGAAATCCATGCGTACGAACAGCCCGCTTTTTATTCTCGCCGCCGCCATGATCACGGCCGCGCCCTTTGCCGGTCTTGCCTGGCGCACGCGCGAATGGCTCGGATGGTGAAGGACCGATGAGCCGTTTCCTGCCCCTCACCATACGCTTCGTCAGCGGTGGTACGATGGTGGTCACCACCGTCGCCGAGGCCAAGAAGGCGCTCGGAGGCGCATGGAAGAACAAGGAGGCGCCAGCCTATCTCAAAGCGGCCCGGCTGGTGGACGACGCGATCGCCGGCACCTGCCGTCCGGCCATCGCCTTTGCCGCCTTCAAGAAGGTCGCCGCGCAGCAGGGCCTGCTGAGGCCTGCCCAGCCGAGTGCCGCCCTTACCATGCTGGATGAGCTGTGGTCGCGATCCAAGACCCCGCGCAGCTAAAGCGCGTCGCGATCTTTCAGATTCGCTCCATGCGCTTTAGCGTCTTGATTTTACGCATGTCTTTACCCCGAAACCGGTTCCCACTTTCGGGAGACATGCTTTAGATGCCTATCTCGGCTCGCGGGTCATGCTGAGATAGGTTGGATCGAATTCGGCGATCGCAACCAGCCGCTCCCAGTCGAGGATCGTGATCATATGGTTCGTCCAGTTGACCACGTTCATGCGGCGCAGCGTGCCGATGACCCGGTTCATATGGACGACGGAGAGGCCGAGCACGTCGGCGAGCTCGGCCTGCGACAGCGGCAGATGGAAGCTCATCTCGCGGGTCTTTTTCACCACCTGCAGCCTGACGAACAGCTCGCATATCAAATGCGCGAGATGAGAGGTCTTGGAGCGGCGTCCCATGGCCACGATCCATTCGCGATGGATGGCGCCATCGACCAGCGTGTTCAGCCACAACAGCCGGGTAAGGTGCGGCGCCTGCTCGGTAATCGTCTTGAGCTTGCTATGCTCCGCGGCGGCGACATGGCAGGGAGACAGCGCGACGATGCCATGGTCCATCGTCTTCAGCAAAAACGCATGAAGGTCGACGAAATCGCCCGCGACCTGCAACGAGGTGAACTGGCGGCCGCCGTGCTCCAACACCTTGTAGCGGGCGGCAAACCCGTCGATGATGAGCGTGCTGTAGATCGGCCGCGTGCCTTCCGTGACGATGTGCTCGCCGGCGGCGAGGTATCTTTCGAGTGACATGGCGTCAGCGAGCAGCGCCTTCTCTTCTTCCGACAGGACGTCATGCTGGCCGAGGTTGAGGTAAAGCGATTCCAGCATCCGCGGTTCTCCATGCGCAACAGCTAACGCCGCAGGGCTGGGCCGGTTGCAGGCGGCCGCGCAGCAAGGGCCGGCGCGCCGCGCATTCCGCTGAGGATCAACCGCTTGGAACCATGATCGGGGCCAGGGATTGAACTTGCCAAACGCCCGGAGTGCTTCATCGATGGAACGCTACTATTTCGACCTCCATAACGCCGAGCATGGCCAGGTTGACGAGCACGGGCAGCTTTTTGCCAACCGCGAGCGTGCCCGTCTTGAGGCGTTGCGCATCCTGCACGACATTGCCCGCGACGAGGCGCCCGGGACCGAACAGTTGAAGATCACCGTGAAGCTGCGCACCGCGAAGGAGCAGATATTCGAGGCGTCGCTGACGCTGGACTCGGCCTGGAAGTGAGGCCTTTGCCCTCAGCATCGCATCCCGCCGGAGGCAAGCATGTTCGCCGATTTTGACACATTGGAAATAGACACCGGCGAGGCGCGTATCTTCGCCCGCCATGGCGGCAGCGGGCCCGGCCTGCTCCTGCTGCACGGCTTTCCCGAAACGCATGCGATGTGGCGCGACGTGGCGCCCAGCCTGGCGCGGGATTTCAGCGTCGTCTGTACCGATCTGCGCGGTTATGGGCAAAGCTCCTGCCCGCCGTCGGCCGCCGACCATGCGCCCTACGGCAAGCGCGCCATGGCCGCCGACATGGCGGCGCTCATGGAGGACCTCGGCTTCCGACGTTTCCTGGTCGCCGGCCATGATCGCGGCGGGCGCGTCGCCTACCGGCTGGCGCTCGATCATCCGGACCGCGTCGAGAAGCTCGCCGTGCTCGACATCGTCCCTACCGCCGAGGTCTGGGACCGGGCCGATGCCAGGCTGGCGCTAGGCTTTTGGCCGTGGTCGCTGCTGGCGCAGCCCGAGCCGCTGCCGGAGACGATATTGGCGGCGACGGCCGAAGCAATCGTCGACAATGCGCTTTCCGGCTGGGGATCCGCAGCCGACGCGTTCCCGCCCGGCGTGCGGCAGGCTTATGTCGCTGCGCTGCGCGATCCGGCGCATATCCACGCCATCTGCGAAGAGTATCGCGCGGCGGCTTCGCTCGACCGGCTGCACGACCATGCGGACCGCGAGGCCGGCCGGCGTATATCCTGCCCCGTGCTGGCGCTGTGGAGCGAGCATGGCGCGCTGGCCGAATGGTATCGGGACGAAGACGGACCGCTGGGCATATGGCGGAACTGGGCCGACGATGCCAGCGGCGGGGCGATGCCCGGCGGCCACTTCTTTCCGGAGGAATCGCCGATCGAAACGGCGCCCACGCTCGACGCCTTCTTTTCCGGAAGATAGAGAACCTCTCCGGCAGATGGCGCCGGCCGGCCAAGCGGCCGGTCGGCCTGGCTCACATCAGCATCAGCCAGAGCAACGGCAGGGCCGCCAGGCCGATCGCCATTGCGATGAGCGCGGCATGGCCGAGACGCTCGGCGCGCCTGGCAATATCGGCGACCTCGTCCTCGTCATTGATGATGTCGAGGAACGAAAGATCGGCAAGGGTGGTACGCTGGTTGTCATTGGCAGGCATGCTTTCGGCATCCTGCCGAGCGGGCTTTGCAGAGATATAGGTCAAAACGTCGTCTCGCTCCGAGGTCGGCTGCGCGGCCTTCTGTTTATGGATAACGGTGCCCGCCGGAATTGCGCGGGGCTGACCGGCGGGCACCATGATAGCCGGCGATGGAGGGGGCTTTCTCGTCGGCCGCTCACCAATTCGCAAAAAGAGATTTGGTTGCACAAGCCAGCCCAATGCGCTGGCCGGATCGGACTTCAGTCTGACGAGTCACAAAATGTTTCGATCGGAACATCGGTTGCGGGCGCCTGTTCCCCTTACTCAGGGATGTTGGACGCATCCTTGAATTCACCCTCAAGAAAAATCCGAACCAACGGAGAATTCGATATGCCCAATCGAGGCGGAACCCACGAACAGCACGTCAAAGCCGGCCAGCAGAGCCACAAGAACCGCGAAGACCAGCATCGCGGCAGCGGGCAGCAGCAGGCCGAGGACCGCAACATGGGTCAGCGGAGCGCCGGCCAGCACCGAGGTGGCAGCGGCAACTTCGCCGAAGACCGCCGGCGCGCCTCCGAGGCTGGTCGCAAGGGCGGTCAGCACTGAGTTTCAAAATGGCGTCCGCAAAACGCGGGCGCCATTTTGGTGTCCCGCGACTTCCAGCTGTCCCGCGACTTCCAGCCCGGGATGGAACCTCTTCCCCCTCCTCCAGTTCCCTTAAGGGCCGGCCGCCTCAAGCGAAGCGGTCGCCGCAGGACGTTACATGGAGGCACCGATGTCCTTGCGTACACTTCATCCCGAACGCGTCGATGAGACCCGGGTACAGGCCTATTCGACCTTCGGTCCGTTGCTGATCCACTCGCTGGCGCAGAAACTGGCGCACTACCAAGGCATGCGCGAGTTGGACAAGCTCGAACAATCGCTTGTTCGCCTGGTCGAGGAGACCGACGTCGCCGCCCCGCACGGCGAGGAGATGAAGGAATTCGCCGTCGAACTCGTCGTGTCGACGCTGCGCAATGTGCGCGAGCATCCCGACGCCAAGCAAGATCTGGAAGAGATCGACGGACGTCGCGCCGAAGGCCGTTCGGAAGACCCGGATACGCTGGAGGAGCAGTTGCAGTCCGGCCTTGAGGACTCCTTTCCGGCAAGCGATCCGCCGGCCGTGGTCTCGACCGCGATCACCGGCGGCTCGAAGGACGTCGTCGGCACCGACGAGGTGCTGCGCCGCAAGAAGGAAGCACGCCGCAGGCAGTCCCAGACAGCGAACTGATACGGCGGAAATCGAAGGAGGCCTGCGATGACCCAGGCGAACGACAATATACCGAACCGGCCGGGCGCCGCCGATGCGCCGGCGACCGGCAATTTGCCGACCAAGGGCGGCGACGATCCCGATGTGCGCTTCCTGGCGGAGCACACCGATCTTTCGCCGAAGCAGGCGCGGGAGTTGATCCGCGAGCACGGGCACGACCGCGACAAACTCTTGAAGATCGCACGGACCATGAAAGCGGAAGGCTGACGGTTCTCCAAGGACGGTGGGCAAACGGCCTTCTCGAAAGCGAGGTTAAGATGAGCAATTCACCCAATACCGGACGTCCCGGAACCTCCGATCAATGGCCGCGCTGGGAAGGCCCGAAGGCCAACAAGCCGCGCGGCTATCTGCCGGCTAAGGATGATCCCGACGAGGATCGCGACGCGGCCGACGAGAACAACAAGGATCCGGAACGGGCCGACCTGGGCGACGTCGCCAAGAAAAAGGGTTCCTGAGACTCTCAATCACTCAGCGCAACAAGGAGCAGGACAATGCCACGCGGAGACAAATCGAAATACACCGACAAGCAGGAACGCAAGGCCGATCATATCGCCGAAGGCTACGAGAAGCGCGGCGTGTCCGAGAAGGAAGCCGAACGGCGCGCCTGGGCGACGGTCAACAAGGACGACGCCGGCGGCAAAAAGGCAGGCGGCTCCGGCCGCGGCAAGCACACCGGCCATCCGGCGGCGCATAAGGGCGGGAAGGCTGGCGGCAAGGCTTCGGGCGAGCGATCCGCGGCCGCGCGCTCCGCTTCCGCGAAGAAGGCAGCGGCCACGCGCAAGCGCAACGCGGAGCACCACGCTCATCATTGAGGAACTTCCCCTTCTCCCCTTGTGGGAGAAGGTGGATCGGCGCGATAGCGCCGAGACGGATGAGGGGTGTTCCAGCGGAGCGAGACGCCGGCTTTCCCTGGAACACCCCTCACCCGGCCGTTTCGCGGCCACCGCCCGGCCCTTCGCAGGCTCAGGGCGTTCGAAGCTCGAAAAGCCAAGCAATTGGCTTTCCATCCGCTCACGCGGACCGCTTCTCACCCCACAAGGGGAGAAGGAGAATGCCCCCTACAGTGGCATCTCCGATGTCTGCTTGATCGTCTGGCTGGGCACGTCCGTCTTGACGTTCTGCACGCCCTTGATGCGGCTCAGATGCTCCGACTGGAAGCGGCGATAGTCGTCGATGCCGGCCGCCACGATCCGCACCATCGCGTCGCAGTCGCCCAGCATCAGATAGCACTCCATCACTTCGGGGAATTTCGCCACCTCGGCGGCGAAATGCTCGATCGTGTCCTCGTCCTGCTGCTTCAGCCAGATGCGGGTGAAGAAGGTCTGGCCGCGGCCGATCTTGGCCGGGTTGAGCACCGCGACGTAGCGGTCGATGACGCCGGCCTCCTCCAGCAACTTGACGCGCCGCAGGCAAGGCGACGGCGAGAGGCCGACTTCCTTGGCCAGATCGTTGTTGGCCATGCGCCCGTCGCGCTGCAAGGCGCGCAGGATGCGCCTGTCGATCTCATCCAGCTTCATAGTGCCAAATTCCAATCTTTTGCCTGTATGCGCTATTCAATGCTAAATTTTGGCAGAAGCGGGACGTATTCGCAACCCGATTGCGAGGCGATTCGGCTATGGTGCCCCACCGATAGCAACCCACAACCGAGCGGGAGAACGGCGGCCACGAGGCCTGCCGAAGGCAAAGCCATGAGCGTTTCCGAGATCGCCCTCGCCGAGGGTCAAAGCACCGATGGACGCGGCGGCGAGTTCCGGCGCGGGCTCGCTGCCTCGACGCCGGTGCTGCTCGGCATCATCCCCTACGCGCTGGTGCTCGGCGCGCAGGCAGCGCAGAAGGGCCTGAGCGTGGCCGAGGTGCCGCTGATGACCGGCCTCAATTTCGCCGGCGGCTCCGAGTTCGCCGCGATCCGGCTCTGGACTTCGCCGCCGCATATCCTGTTGATCGCCGCCATCACCTTTCTGGTCAACAGCCGGCATCTCCTGATGGGCGCCGCACTTGCGCCGTTCATCAACCATCTGCCGAAGCGGCAGGTTTTTCCGGCGCTGTTTTTGATGTGCGACGAGAGCTGGGCCGTGGGCCTTGCGGATGCGCGGCGGCGCGCCGACGCCGGCATGCGGCCGGCCTTCAGCCTGGCCTTTTACCTGGGCGCCGCCCTGCCCTTCTACCTCGCCTGGGTGGCATTCACGACCTGCGGCGCGGCACTCGGTCCGGTGCTCGGCGACGTCGAGACATACGGTTCTGCCTTGGCTTTCCCGGCTGTGTTCCTGGTGTTGCTTCGGGGCATGTGGACGGGCTTTGCCGCGGCGCGGCCCTGGCTGGTCAGCCTGGCGGTGGCGGCGCTCACCTATCTCGTCGTGCCCGGCGCCTGGTATGTGGCGGCCGGTGCGCTGTCCGGCCTGGTGGCCGCGTGGTTCCTCGCAGGTGAGAGATGATCGATCCGATGACCGTGCTCGCCATCCTGGCGATGGCCGGCGTGACGTATCTCACCCGCATCGGCGGCTATGTGGTGCTGAGGAACCGCGCGCTCGGCCCGCGCGCCACGGCGGTGATGGAAGCCGCGCCCGGCTGCGTGCTGATCTCGGTGATCGCTCCGGATTTCGTCTCGAAGAATCCGGCCGATCTGGCGGCACTTGCAATCACGGTGCTAGCGGCGACACGGCTGTCGATGCTGCCGACAGTGGTGATCGGGGTGGCTTCGGCGGGCGTGCTAAGGTGGCTGATGGGTGGCTGATCTCCCCCGAGGAGGAGATAGCTTAGCCGGCCCGCATCCCCCACGCGCCGCCCGTCGCCCTTGCCACGATCGCTTCCAGCGGCTCCGGCCGGTGCAGGAAATAGCCCTGGCCATAGGCGACGCCCATGCCCATGAGGATCTCCAGCGCGTTCTTTTCCTCGATCTTCTCTGCCACCACGGCAGCGCCCATCGAGCGGGCGATGCCGGTGATCGCCGAAACGATCTCGCGGTCGAACCGGCTTTCGGCGATGTGCTCGACGAAGGAGCCGTCGATCTTGATGGCATCGACAGGAAAGCGCCTGAGATATTCGAACGAGCTCATGCCGGCCCCGAAATCGTCGAGGCTGACGCGGCAGCGGCGTTGCCTGGCCTTGCGCACGAACTCGGCCGCGGCATCGAAATTGGTGACGGCGGCGGTTTCTGTGATCTCGAAGCCGATCGCCGACGCCGGCGCGCCACTGTCGGCGATCGCCTCGTCGACGAACTCCCAGAGCTGCGGGTCGGAAAGCGTCTGCGCCGACAGGTTGAAGTCGAGCGAGATGGCCCCCGCGCGCATCGCCTCGCCGTGGCGCGTCAGCGCGGCGCGGATGATCCAGCGGTCGAGCCGGGCGGCAAGGCCGAAGCGTTCGGCGACTGGCATGAAACCGCAGGGCGGGATCATGTTGCCGCTGCGGCCCTCGAGCCTGGCCAGCACCTCGACGTGGCGGCTGTCCTCCCATGGCTGCCCGAGCCGGTGGATCTCCTGGCCGAACAGCTTCAGCCGGCCATCCTCCATTGCATCGACCAGGTCTGCGGCAAGCCGCGCGGCGTTGAGGCCGCCGGCGCCCGACGCCGTTTCCGGCGAGAACACCGCGAAGCGGCCACGGCCGCCGGCCTTGGCGGCGTAGCAGGCATCGTCGGCGCAGGCGAGCGCGTCGGCCACGCTCATGGTGGGGTCGCGCACGAAGGCGATGCCGATGCTGGCGGCAAGCCTGCGCGAGGTGGCGGCAGAGCCGGGATCGGCGTCGTGCACCGCGGCAAGCACCGCGCGGGCAAGGCGCTCGGCGCAGGCGTCATTGCAGTTCGGCACCAACAGCGCGAATTCGTCGCCGCCGAGGCGCGCCGCCTGCCCCGACGCGGGCAGGCTGGCGAGGATGCCCGCCGCGACGCTCTTCAGCGCGAGGTCTCCGGCGGCATGGCCGGCATAGTCGTTGAGTGCCTTGAAGTAGTCGAGGTCGACATAGAACACGGCAAGCGGCAGCCGCCCGGCCATGGCGATGTTCTCGGCAAGCAGCCGGTCGAAGGCCGAACGGTTGAGCAACCCGGTCAGCGCGTCGTGACGCGCGGCGAAGGCAAGCTCCTCGGCGCGCGTCTTCTCCTCGGTGATGTCGCGCACCGTGCCCAAAATCTGACCGGCCGAGCCGACGCCGGCAATGAAACGCACCAGCGACTCGAGATGGCGGACCTGGCCGTCACGCAGGACTATCCGGTATTGCGAGGCGACGACGCTGTTCGAGCCGGGGGCGATCAGATGCGCTCGCTCGGTAGCTTCCTTGTCGTCGGGATGAAGGTAGGTGTGCCAGAGGTCCGCCGTCACCTCATCGGTATCGGCAACCAGGCCGAAGATCTCGCGCGTGCGTGCGTCCCAATAGCTCTTCTTCGTACCGATATCGTGGTGCCAAATGCCGGTGCCGCTGGCGGCTATCGCGAGGCGGAAGCGGATATTGACCTGCTCGAGCGCCGCCTCGGCCTCTTTTTGCCGGGTGATGTCGGTCTGCACGCCCATCATCCTGAGCGGCTTGCCGTCGGCGTCGTGCTCGACAATGCCGCCGCGGTCGAGCACCCAGACCCAGTGGCCGTCCTTGTGGCGCAGGCGCAGCTCCGTCTCGATGGAATCGACGAGACCCGCAATATGCCGGTCGCCGCTTTCCTGCGCGCGCTGGCGATCGTCGGGATGGGTCAGCTTCAGCCAGAGATCGGGCGTGTTGGCGAGCTCGTTCGCCTCGTAGCCCAACATCTTCGACCAGGTCGGCGAATAGTAGCAATCGCCGGTCGACAAATTCCAGTCCCATAGACCGAGATGAGCGCGATCGAGCGCCAGCGCCCAGAACTTACCGTTGCGTTTATCGTCGTCCGCCATTGCTTGTTCTTGCCATCCCGTCCCGGCAATATTGCATGAAAGCAGAGAAAAAAGGGTTACCGGGAGTGGTTCAGTTAACCTCCTCCCAAGAGGGGAGGATGACCGGCAGGCCAGAGGGGGCGTGAAGGATCGCGGCGTTGATTTTGTTGGGGTGGAGCTGGTCGCTAACCGGCTTGGCTGTGACTGCAAAAAACCTAAACGCCGGCGGGACAGCACCCCCCTCTGCGCTCGACCGCCGCCGTCAATCGCCTAGCCCACCGCCAACCTTCGCCTCACCACCGCCGCATGAAACCGCGCGCCATGCAGCAGGGCCATGTCGTCGAAATTATAGGACGGGTTGTGCAGCGGTGCCGTATCGCCATTGCCCATGAAGACGAAGCAGCCAGGCACATGGTCGAGGAAGCGGGCGAAATCCTCAGAGGCGGTCATGGGCTCAGCCGCAACGCGAACAGCGTCGTCGGCCAGCACGGATCGGGCCGCCGCAAGCGCCTCGTCGACCAATGCAGCATCGTTGATCAACGGCACGAACTCGCGGGTGTAAGCGACTTCAGCCGCAACATTATAGGCCTGGGCCGTGCCGTCGGCGATGCGCCGCATCTCCTTTTCGATCGCGGCGCTCACCTCGGGCCTGAAACTGCGGCAGTCGCCGAGGATGCGCGCCATGCCGGGCAGCGCATTGCGGGTGCCGTCGGCGATGAGCTCGGTCACCGAGACGACGCCGATATCGGCGGGGCTCAAGCGCCGCGAGACGATGGTCTGGAGGTTGACGACCAGCGCGCAGGCGGCGACCAAGGTCTCCTGGCCGGCATGCGGCCGCGCTGCGTGGCCGCCCAGGCCCTTGAGCACGATCTCGAAATTGTCCTCGGCCGACATGACCGGACCGCTCCGGGTCTCGAAATGACCGATGGGCAGACCGGGCATGTTGTGCAGCCCAAAGATCTCCTCGAAGGGGAAGCGCTCGAGCAGGCCGTCGCCCAGCATAGCCAGCGCGCCCCTGCCCCATTCCTCGGCCGGCTGGAAGATGAAGCGCACCGTGCCGTCGAAGCCGCCCTCACCGGCAAGCAATTTCGCCGCGCCGAGCAGCATCGAGGTATGGCCATCATGTCCGCAGGCATGCATGGTGCCCGGCATTTGCGAGCGCCAGGCTTGCCTGCCCTGCTCCGCGATGTGCAGCGCATCCATGTCGGCGCGCAACGCGATGGCACGGTTGCCGCTGCCTCGGGTCAGCGTGCCGACGACGCCGGTGCCGCCGACGCCTTCGGCGACCTCCAGGCCGAACTCCCGCAATTTCGCGGCGACGAAGGCGGCGGTGCGCTGTTCCTCGAAGCCGAATTCGGGATGGGCGTGGAGATCGCGCCGCCACGCCGTCATCTCGCTGTGCAGTGCCTGCTGGTCGAGCTCAGCCATCGTCGTCCTCAAGTCTCGTTCCTTGACGCAATTTCGGACGGAAGGCCACGTCGAAGTCGCCGAGCCAACCGCTGCGCGCTTTTCCCGGAATTGCTCTCAGGCAGTCTGCAGGAACACCTCTGCCGGCGCCATCCCGACCAGCTCGGCAAAGCGGCCGTGGTCGGTGGCGCCCTCCGAGTTGACGACGAGCACGCGGGAGCCGGCATCGAGGCCTAACGCCGCGCGCATCTGCCCGCCGCCCGCAGCGCGGACCAGTCCGGCGAGCCCGACGCCACCGCTCTCACCGGAGACGATGGCCGGATCATTGCCCAAGGGCCGCGCCAGCCGCTTCATCACGGCGACCGCGTCCTCTTCTTCCACCATCATGAAAGCATCGCCGACGCGCGCCAGCACGCGCCAGGCGACCAAGGACGGCTCGGCGCATTCGAGCATCGTCATCACGGTCGGCTGCTGCTGGGCGATCGTCACCGGACGTCCGGCCTCGGCCGAGGCGTAGAGGCACGCCGAGCGCCGCGGCTCGACCACCACCGCTTTCGGCCGCCTGGAGCCAAGCATGACCGCCATATGGCAGGCAATTGCCGCCGCGAAGCCGCCCACGCCAGCCTGCAGGAAAATATGCGTCGGTGGCTCGGCCAAGCGCCGCAGCGTCTCGCGCACGATCACCGTGTAGCCCTGCATGACCAGTCCGGGGACGCGCTCATAGCCGAGCCAGGACGTGTTGGAGACGATCTTCCAGCCGCGCTCGGCACCGACGCGGGCGACCTCGCGCACCGCATGGTCATAGCCGCCCTCGACCCGCACGATCTCGGCGCCGAGGCGGGCGATGGCCGCGACGCGCTCGGCGCTGACGCCGGCATGGACGAAGATCACCGAACGCGCCCCGACAAGCCCGGCGCCCTGTGCCACGGAGCGGCCATGGTTGCCGTCGGTGGCGCAGACGAAGATCATGCTCGACGCGATCTCGCGCACTCTCGGCTCGCCGATCTCGGAGACATCGACATCGCGACCGAGGCGCTTGCCGGCCTCTTCCAGTACCAGCCGCATGACGGCATAGGCACCGCCCAGCGCCTTGAAGCTGCCAAGGCCGAGACGCTGGCCTTCATCCTTGACATGAAGTGCCGCGACGCCGAGGTGATCGGCCAGCGCCGGCAAGGCGTGCAGTGGCGTTTCGGCATGATCGTCGCGCGCCTTGAGGTAACGCTCGGCCCGCTCGCCCCCCGCGATGCCGAGCGACTCGGCATCGGCGGCAACCAACGGCTGGTTGTGTTCTGGACGTTGGTTGAGAAGCAGCATGCTAGTCTTCCTGCGAGGCACTGAACTCTGTCGGCGGGCGCGATTCGGGCGCGATTTTGGATGCTTTAATTGGCTAAGTGATTGAAGTTTGTTTCGATTGGATGTCGCCGGATGTTCGCTTCGGGACGACCAGATACAGCCAAGATGACTATTTTTGGTGGTATTCACCCCCAGCGGCACGCCTATCTGGGTTCCTCCCGCGATCAGTCGCCCGCCAGCCGGGCGGCGACGCTAAGCAGGATGTCGGCGCCGGCGACCAGCTCGTCGGGAGCGGTGAACTCGGCGGGGTTGTGGCTGATGCCGCCCCGGCTCGGCACGAAGATCATCGCGGACGGCGCGATGCGGGCGATCATCTGCGCGTCGTGGCCGGCGCCCGAGGTCATGCGCCGGCACGAAAGGCCGGCCGCCCTGGCGCCATCCTCGATCAGCGAAACGATGCGGGCATCGAAGGTCACCGGCTCGAAACGGGCCAGGCTTTCGGCATGGACAGTGACGCCGGCGCTTGCGGCCAATTTGTCGAGGAAGGCGGCAAGCGCCGCCTCCTCTTCGCGAAGATGCGTTTCGTCGGGATCGCGCAGGTCGATGGTGAAGATCGCCCGCGACGGGATGACGTTGATGGCGTTCGGCTCGAACGCGATGGTGCCGACGGTGACGACAGTGCGCGTCGACGAGGCGCTGGCCCGGTCCGCCAAGAAGCCGATCACGCGGGCGGCGGCGACGCCTGCGTCCTTTCGCATCGACATCGGCGTGGTGCCGGCATGGTTGGCCTCGCCGTCGATGGTAACGCGCTGCCAGGAAATCCCCTGCAGGTTCTCGACCGCGCCGATGGCGATGCCCTCGCGCTCGAGGACCGGCCCCTGCTCGACATGCAGCTCGACATAGGCATGCGGCTTGAGGAAGCCGGGCTGATGCCGACCGGCATAGCCGATGCGCTCCAGCTCCTTGCCCAGCACCGTGCCGTCGGTGCCGACCGAGGCCAGCGCTTCCTCGAGGTTCCGACCGCCGGCAAAGACCAGCGAGCCCATCATGTCGGGCGAGAAGCGCACGCCCTCCTCATTGGTGAAGGCGGCAACCACGATCGGGCGCGCCGGCGCGAAGCCGGCCTCCCTCAGGCTCTCGATCGCTTCGAGGCCGGCAAGCACGCCGTAGCAGCCGTCATAGATGCCGGCGTCGATCACCGTGTCGATATGCGAGCCGAGCATGACCGGCGGCTGGCCGCTATTGGCATCGTTCCGCCAGATGCCGAAAATGTTGCCGATGCGGTCGACGGCGACCTCGAGCCCTGCCTCTTCCAGCCAGCCGACGAAGCGATCGCGGCCGAGCCGGTCCATCTCTGAGGCGGCGACGCGGACCAGCCGCCCCTGCGCATCGCGGCCGATACTGCCGAGCTCCTGGATACGGCCGAGAAGCCGGTCGGCGTTGATCGTCGGATTGCTCATGCCGGCAGCCTCGCTTGCGCGACGTCTTGCGGCGCCATTCCGATCAGCTCGGCATAGCGGCCGGGATCGGTCGCGCCTTCGGAATTGATGATCAGCACGCGGGAATTCCCATCGAGACCGAGCGCCGCGCGCATCTTGTTGTCGCCGGCAACGCGGATCAGCCCGGCGAGCCCTGCCCCGCCGCTTTCGCCGGAGACGATCGCCGGATCGTTGCCGGCAGGTCGCGCCAGACGGTTCATCACCGCGACGGCATCTTCCTCGTCCACAGTCATAAAGGCATCGCCGACCCGTGACAGCACGCGCCAGGCGACCAGAGACGGCTCGTAGCATTCGAGCATCGCCATCACCGTGAGCTTGCTGTGCGCGATCGTGACCGGACGCCCGGCCTTGGCTGTCTCATAGACGCAGGCCGCCCGCGCCGGCTCGACCACGATGGCCTTCGGGCGATCCTCGCCAAGCATGATGGCGAGATGGCCGGCGACCGCGGCGGCGAAGCCGCCGACGCCGGCCTGCAGAAAGACGTGAGTGGGCGGCTGCGGCAACCGCCTCAGCGTCTCGCGCACGATCACCGTGTAGCCCTGCATCACAAGCCCGGGTATGCGCTCATAGCCCGGCCAGGACGTGTCGGAGACGACGGTCCAGCCGCGCTCGGCGGCGACGCGGGCGGCTTCCCTGACCGACTGGTCGTAATCGCCGGCGACGCGCACCATTTCGGCGCCGAAGCGGGCAATGGCCGCCACGCGTTCGTTGCTGACGCCCGAATGAACGAAGATGACGGAGCGCGCGCCGACGAGGCCGGCGCCCTGGGCCACAGAGCGTCCATGATTGCCGTCGGTCGCGCATGCGAAAACCATGCCGGCAGCGATCGCCTTGACCTCATGCTTATGCAGTTCCGCGACGTCGACGGCGCGGCCGAGCCGCCTGCCGGCCTCCTCCAGCACCAGATGCATGACGGCATAGGCGCCGCCCAGCGCCTTGAAGCTGCCGAGGCCGAGGCGCTTGCCCTCGTCCTTGACATGCAGCGCGTCGATGCCGAGCTCGGCCGCCAGCGCCGGCAGGGCGTGCAGCGGTGTCTCGGCATGGTTGTCGCGCGCGGCAAGGAAGCGCTCGGCCTCCCTGGCACCGGCGAGCCCAAGCATCGCGGCGTCCTCCTCGGTCAGCGGGCGGCGATGGTCCGGGTGGCGGTTGAGCAGGAACATGGGTTTCTCCGTCTTGAGGACTGAAATTTATTGCAGGACAAGCGAGAAAGGCGCTCTGTTTTGACGCTTGAAGTGCAAGTTTGTTTCGTTGGGAAACGCTGCCATGTCCATTTCGCCCGAACTCGACGCCTTCGACCGCGCCATCCTCGCCATCCTGCAGAAGGACAACGCGACGCCGCAGCGCACGATCGGCGAGAAGGTCAACCTGTCGGCGCCGGCCGTGCAGCGGCGCATCAAGCGCATGGAGGAGACAGGTGTCATCCGCGCCAATGTGGCGCTGGTAGACCCGGCCAGGGTCGGCCACCCGATCACGATCTTCGTCGAGGTGGAGGTGGAGAGCGAGCGCGCCGAGCTGATCGACGCCGCCAAGCGCGGCTTTGCCCAAGTGCCCGAAGTGCAGCAATGCTACTACGTCACCGGCGAGGCCGATTTCATCCTCGTCGTCACGGTGGCGACGATGGCCGATTACGAGGCGCTGACAAGGCGGCTATTCTTCGAGAACAACAATGTCAAAAGGTTTCGCACGTTCGTGGCGATGGACCGGGTGAAGGTGGGGATGGAGGTGCCGGTCGGGTGAGGCGTCGAGGCCGCCGACCTCCCCAACAAGGGGGAGATCGGCCGTTGTCCTGGCTTTCGCCAATCTCCAACCTCTACTGGGTCGGCGACGCGGCGTGTTCGCACGACACTTTCGGGTTCATGTCGGCGAAGGTGCCGGTCGGGTTGCCTTTCCAGGCCCAGACATGCAGTTCATAGAACTCGCCCAGGCCGTAGCGGTTGGGCGCGCTGTTGAAGTTGAACAGCTGGCCGTCGAGCGACGCGGGGCCCTTCGAGGTGATGTATTCGACCGCCACCAGCTTCAGCGTGCCGTCGGCCATCGGCTCGTACATGACCGCTTCCGGACGGGCGATATCGATCTTGTCGTCCTTCAGATACTGGCCGTTGACATAGTGGATGCCCATGGCGCCGCCGGTGATGCCGCTGGCGCAAGGAATGGGCGCATAGCCCTCCGCCGTAGCGGCCTTGACGTCGAGAAACCGGCTGTTGGCCGCTCGCACCTTGTCGGCCAGCGGGCTGGCGCCGGACATCGATGCAGCAGCGTCCTGATGCGCCTGGGCGAAGGTCGTACAGGCCGTCAGCGCGGCCGCTGCCATGAGCAGCCTGTTACAAAAGTCTGGTGTTATGTTCATTTCGTTCTTCCTGAAAAGCACGGCTGGCCGGCCGCCGAAAGTACGGCGGCGCGACAGGCAAGCGCCGTGGCTGTTTGTGCTTGATGATCCCGGTTTGGATGCGGCGGCTGCCGATCATCCCTTCGGCAGGTACGAAATCGTTCCGGCCAGATCGGTGTTGTCGATCAGCTGGAAGCGGCTGTCGCTGCCGCCCTGGCGGGCCGACACGAAGGGGGCGTAGGCCGGATCATTGGTGAAGGCGTGCGCCGCCGCTTCCGATGGAAAGGCCATCAGCGCGATCAGCGTCGTGTCGAGCGGCTTGCCCTCGAGCGTCCTCACATTGCCGCTGCGCGCCAGATATCTGCCGCCGTGCTTGTGAACGAGGTCGTGCACGGTCGCGGCGTAGTCCGGTATCCATTTCGGATCTTTCACCTTGATATCCGCGATAAGGTAAGCGGTCATGGTCATTCTCCTGGTTGCTGCGCACAGGGATATCCCGTGCGTCGGCCAAACGGCTCGCACGGCGGGGCTCGTGCCAACCAGTCCTGGATCTGTACCGGGCCGGTACAGTTTCTGTACTCGCCGCTTCATTCATGAAGGTCTAATGTCCGGCCAACCTTTTGAGGAGGCGCCGATCATGGCCCAGCACGGTTACAAGCAGTTCTGCCCGCTATCGATGGCCGCCGAGGTGCTGTGTACCCGCTGGACGATGGTGTTGATGCGCGAGCTGGTGGCGGGCTCGACCCGCTTCAACGACCTGCGCCGCGGTGTGCCGAAAATGTCGCCGACCCTTCTGTCGCAACGGCTGAAGGAGCTGGAGCTGGCGGGGGTCGTGGAGCGCCGGGAAGTCCCCGGCGAGAAGGGTATCTTCGACTACCGATTGACCGAGGCGGGACGCGATTTGCGCCCTGTTGTCGAGGCGATGGGTTTTTGGGGACAGAAATGGGTCGAGTCCCGGCTGTCGTTGAAGAACCTCGATCCGTCGCTGCTGATGTGGGATATGCGGCGTAATCTGAACCCCTCGCCGCTGCCTGACGGAAGAACCGTGATACAATTTCTGTATCAGGACCTCCCAGCCTCGAAACGCTCGTGGTGGCTGATCGTCGAGAAGCATGGCGAGGTCGATTTGTGCTGGTATGATCCGGGCTTCGAGGTCGACCTCTACGTCTCGACCGATCTCCACACGATGACCGCAATCTGGATGGGCGTGCTGACTGTCGAGAAGGCCGGCGTGAAGGTCGTCCTGACCGGCGACAAGGCCATTGGCAGGAAGATGCAAAGCTGGCTCGGGCTCAGCCCGTTCGCGGTCGAACCCAAGCGGGCGGCCTAACCGGGCGCCGGACCGGGTGAAGGTGGGGCTGAAAGTGCCGGCGGGCGCACCTCGCCCAAGATAGTCCCTTCGAGGCATTTCGTATCACCGCATGATACTTTACGCTTGATCTTGGAGACGCATCATGAGAAGATACGTTTCGGGGGAAGTGGATGATACGTTCGTTCAGAGACAGGACCACTGAGGCGGTTTCGACAGGCAAAGCTCCGAAAGGATTCCCGGCAGATCTCGTTCGTGTCGCTCAACGGAAACTGTTCATGTTGGACAACGCTGCCGAACTGGCCGATCTCAAGGTCCCACCGGGAAACCGGCTTGAAGCGCTGAAGGGCGATCGCGCCGGTCAGCACTCGATCCGTATCAACGACCAATTTCGCGTTTGCTTTCGGTGGACGGATGGCGGAGCGGACGATGTAGAGATCACTGACTATCATTAGCTGAACCAACCAGCTCTATCCGACAGGAGCGGAACCAAATGATCGACCTCGACAAGCCTATCCATCCCGGCGAGATATTGAGGACCGAGTTCCTCGAGCCACTCGACCTGAAGCCCTACACCGTGGCGAAGAAGCTTCACGTCCCACGTACGCGTATCGAACGCCTTGTCAACGAGACCACCCCTGTTACGCCAGACACCGCTTTGCGCCTGGCAAAGTTCTTTGGGACGACTCCGCAGTTCTGGATGAACATGCAGGCAAGCTATGACCTCGCCGTCGAGGGCACCTCCATACAGGACGAACTCAAAGGGATTGAGCGGTTCGGGGCGGCTGCAGCTTAGGAGTTCTTGCCGCGCGCCCTCCACCCCAGCCACCGCGCATAGACCTCCCCGACAATCCCGCGCCTAAAAATCAGCACGCAGATCATGAAGATCAGTCCCGTGGCGATGGTCACCGGGAAGCCGGATGTCGCGAGCGTGTTCTCCAGCCCTACGACAAGGCCGGCGCCGACCGCCGGGCCGGCCATGGTGCCGATGCCGCCGAGCAGCGTCATCAGGATCACTTCGCCCGACATCTGCCAGGTGACGTCGGTGAGCGTGGCGAACTGGAAGACGATCGTCTTGGTCGCGCCGGCAAAGCCGGCAAGTGCGGCCGACATGACGAAGGCGGCGAGCTTGTAGCGCCCGACGGAATAGCCGAGCGAAATGGCGCGGTTCTCGTTCTCGCGGATGGAGCGCAGGATCATGCCGAAGGGCGAGTTGACGATGCGCCAGATGGCGAAGACGCCGATGAGGAAGACGGCGAGCACGAAGAAATACATGTTCATGGCGACGTTGAGGTCCACGACGCCGAACAGGTGGCCGCGAGGCACGCCCTGGATGCCGTCCTCGCCCTCGGTGAGGGGCGCCTGGACGCAGAAGAAATAGAACATCTGCGCCAGCGCCAGCGTGATCATCGAGAAATAGATGCCCTGCCGGCGGATGGCGAGGAAGCCCATGACGAGGCCCATGCCCGCGGCACCTGCGGTGCCGAGCAGGATGCCGGCCTCCGGCGGCCAGCCCCAGGCCTTCACCGCATAGGCGCAGAAATAGGCCGCGCCGCCGAAGAAGGCGGCATGGCCGAAGGAAAGCAGGCCGGTGTAGCCCAAGAGCAGGTTGAAGGCGCAGGCGAACAGCGCGAAGCACAGCATCTTCATGACGAAGATCGGGTAGACGACGAAGGGCGCGGCGATCAGCGCCACGATGCCCAGCACCACCAGCGCCCGTTCGAGCCTCACGGAGGCGGCGGCGCGTTCTGCGTGAAGGGTCGCCTCGCTCATCTCAGGCGTCCCTTCCGAACAGGCCGGCCGGCCGCAGCAAAAGCACGATTGCCATGATGACGAAGACGACGAGGTTCGAGGCCTCGGGATAGAAAACCTTGGTCAGGCCCTCGACGAGGCCGAGCATGTAGCCGGTGACGATGGCGCCGAGGATCGACCCCATGCCGCCGACCACGACAACGGCGAAGACGACGATGATCAGATCCGAGCCCATCAGCGGACTGACCTGGTAGACCGGAGCGGCGAGAATGCCGGCGAGCCCCGCAAGCGCCGCGCCCAGCCCGTAGGTGAGCGTGAGCAGAAGCGGCACGTTGACGCCGAAGGCCTGGACCAGTTCCGGGTTCTCGGTGGCGGCGCGCAGATAGGAGCCTAGCCTGGTCTTCTCGATCAGCAGCCAGGTGCCGATGCAGACGATGAGCGAAGCCGCCACCACCCAGCCGCGATAGTTGGGCAGGAACATGAACCCGAGATTGGTGCCGCCGGCAAGCAGCGTCGGCACGGCGTAGGGATTGCCGGAGACGCCGTAATAATAACGGAACACGCCTTCGATGACCAAGGCGAGGCCAAAGGTGAAGAGCAGGCCATAGAGTGGGTCGAGGCGGTAGAGATGCGACAAAGCAAGGCGCTCGACCGCCATGCCGAACAGGCCGACGGCAAGCGGCACCAGGACCAGCGCCGGCCAGTAGCCGATGCCCAAATGCACCAGCAGCAGATAACCAATGAAAGCGCCCAGCATATAGAGCGCGCCATGGGCGAAGTTGATGATGCGTAAGAGGCCGAAGATGACGGCGAGGCCGAGGCTGAGCATCGCATAGAAGGAGCCGTTGATCAGGCCCACCAAGAGCTGACCGAGCAAGGCCTGGATGGGGATGCCGAAGATCATGGTCATGGCGCCATCATACCCCCAGCACCTCGTGCAGCTTTTCGGTGTGCGCGGTCAGCTGGCCGACGGCAAAACCTTCCACCACCTTGCCGTGGTCCATCAGATAGAAGCGGTCGGCGATGCGGGCGGCGAAGCGGAAGTTCTGCTCGACCAGAAGGATGGTCATGCCGCGTTTCTTCAGCGTCGCCAGCAACTCGCCGATGCGCTGCACGATGACTGGCGCCAGGCCCTCGGTCGGCTCGTCGAGCAAAAGCATCTCGACGCCGGTCCGCAGGATGCGGGCGATGGCCAGCATCTGCTGCTCGCCGCCGGACAGCTTCGTGCCCTGGCTGTTGCGGCGCTCCTTGAGATTGGGGAAGAGCTCGAAGATTTCTTCCACGCTCATACCGCCATTGGCCACGACGGGCGGCAGGATGAGGTTCTCGTCGACGGTAAGAGTGGCGAAGATGCCGCGCTCCTCCGGCACGAAGCCAATGCCCTGATGCGCGACGCGGTGCAACGGCAGGCGGATCAGGTCCTTGCCGTTGAAGGTGACGGAGCCCGTGCGCTTACGGATCAGGCCCATGATGGCGCGCAGCGTCGTCGTCTTGCCGACGCCGTTGCGGCCAAGCAGCGTCACGGTCTCGCCGCGCATGACGTCGAGGTTGACGCCATGCAGCGCATGGCCCTCGCCATACCAGGCGTGGAGGTCGCGCACGGCAAGCAGCGGCTCACTCATGCTCGGTTCCCATGTAGGCGACGCGGACGCGCTCGTCCTGGCTGACGGCGGCGTAGTCGCCGGCAGCGAGCACCTGGCCGCGCTGCATGACGGTGATCCAGTCGCAGAGATCGGCAACCACGGTGAGGTTGTGCTCGACCATCAGCACGGCGCGGTTTTTTGCCAGCGAGCGGATAATGCCGGAGATCGTGCCGACGTCCTCATGCCCCATGCCGGCCATCGGCTCGTCGAGCAGAAGCACCTTCGGTTCGAGCGCCAATGTGGTCGCGATCTCCAGCACGCGCTTGCGGCCGTAAGAGAGATCGCCGGCGAGACGATGCGCGGCGTCATCGAGGCCGACGATGGCGAGCAGCTCGCGTGCCCTTGGCGTCAGCCGATCCAACGCCGAGACCGGGCGCCAGAACTGGTAGCCCAGCCCGCTTGGACGCTGCAGCGCCACGCGCACATTGTCGAGCACGGAGAGATGCGGAAAGATCGCCGATATCTGAAAGGAGCGGACGAGCCCCATGCGCGCCACTTTGGCCGGCGGCGTGCGGGTGATGTCGGTGCCGAGCAATTCGATCCTGCCGCTGGTCGGCTGCAGGAATTTGGTCAAGAGATTGAAGATGGTGGTCTTGCCGGCGCCGTTCGGGCCGATCAGCGCATGGATCTTGGCGTGATGGACGTCGAGGTCGACATCCTTCACCGCGACGAAGCCGGCGAAGTCGCGCCTGAGGCCGCGGGCGGAAAGCACCACCCGCGGCATCTGATCCGTGCTGTCCGGGCGGACAGCGGTGGCTGTGTCGAGCGTCACTTGGCGGCGAGCGGGCAGCCGCTGTCCTCGGCCTTCATGAAGGCCTTGTCGCCCGGAATGGTCGCCAGATAGGTGTAATAGTCCCAGTCCTTCTTCGACTCTTCCGGCTTCTTGACCTGATAGAGATACATGTCGTGCACCATCGAGCCGTCGGCCTGCACCTTGCCGTTGGCGGTGAAGACGTCGTTGACCGGCATTTCATGCAGTTCCTTGGCCACTGCCTCGGTCTCGTCGGTGCCGGCCTTGTCGATGGCCTTCAGGTACTGCGTCACCGCCGAATAGGTGCCGGCCTGGATCATGTTCGGCATGCGGTTGGTGCGCTTGAAGAAGCGCTGGGCGAATTCACGGCTCTTGTCGTCGCGATCCCAGTAGAAGCCTTCGGTCAGCACCACGCCTTGCGCCGCCTGCAGGCCCAGCCCATGCACCTCGGCGAGCGTGAAAAGCAACGCGGCCAGCCGCTGGCCGCCGGCGACGATGCCGAATTCGGCTGCCTGCTTGATCGAGTTCGACGTGTCGAGGCCGGCATTGGCGAGCCCGACGATCTTGGCGCCGGAGGACTGCGCCTGCAGCAGGAAGGAGGAATAGTCGGTGGAGCCGAGCGGATAGCGCACTTCGCCCAGCACCTTGCCGCCGCTCGCCTCGACCAGCTTGGCGGTCTGGTCCTTAAGCGAATAGCCGAAGGCATAGTCGACGGTGATGAAATACCAGCTGTCGCCGCCCTGCTTGACCAGTTGGCCGCCGGTGCCGACCGCTTGGGAATGGGTGTCGTAGGCCCAATGGAAGCCATAGGGCGAGCACTGCTTGCCGGTGAGGTCGGTGGAAGCCGCGCCGGTGACGATGTCGATCTTCTTCTTTTCCTTGGAAAGCCCCTGGACGGCCAAGGCTACGGACGATGTCGTGAGCTCCATGATCGCGTCGACCTGCTCGGTGTCGTACCACTGGCGCGCGATGTTGGAGGCGATGTCGGGCTTGTTCTGATGATCGGCGCTGACGATCTCGATCGGCACGCCCTGCACCTTGCCGCCGAAATCATCGACCGCCATCTTGGCGGCCTCGACCGACCACTTGCCGCCGAAATCGGCATAGACGCCCGACTGGTCGTTGAGGATGCCGATCTTGACCTTGCCGTCGGAGATTTCGCCAGCCGCGGCCGGCATTGCGGATGCCGCAAGGAGCGCGGCCGAGACGAGATAGGATGCTTTCACTGGTGGTTCCTCCCATGTGGCAACCACGGGAAACGCGGCTGCCTCGCGATGGTTCAACAGTTCCTTCGGATTTTGGATTGGAGCCTCGATCCCGCTCTGCCGCTCCTCCTCTGGCGGGCCCTCCTGTTTGCGGGCTGGGCCGCAGTGTGCCTTGGGTGCACGGGCGCGAGCCTAGCACCACATGTCGCGGGCCGAGAATGCTATTTTCGTAGCATGGAGGATTGCCAGGCGGCCTGGGCGGCTACCAATCAGGCTCTATTGCAGAATCCTCGGAAAGCCCAAGCGATTTTACCGGCAGGAGCGTGCGGATCGCAGCTTCTCTAAGAGGAGCGGGAAAAGCCTTGAGATAGTCGCGGTCAAGTGGAAGCTTCAGGTAGTTGTGAGAAATCGCCGCAGCCACCTCAGCCTGCTCGCGATCGCGGGTGGCCTTGACCGCGGACCGGTCGGGCCGCCTCGCGAGCCATGCCTTGTGAAGCGCAAATATCCTGGGGTCGACAGTCGGTATCTTTACGGGATAGCCGCGCTCATCGATGGCGATTGCCTCGGTCTTGGGCGCATTGATGAGCCATTGCAATCCGTCCATCGGGGCACCGTCGAGATCATCGGCAAGCGGCGTTATCGACGTCGGGGCATTGTCCTTGAGGACATTTCTCGTTTGCGGTCTAATGAGATCGACAAGATAACCATCCCGGTTTGTCGCCCTGAAGGCTCTGGGCTGGAGTGGCTTGAAGGACCGGTCCACTTTGCGCAATACACCGATCAACCCGGATTGTGTTATCTTCTCGCCGGTCACGAAGCTGATCCGGCGGCGCGAGTCAAAGAGCAGATCGATGTCTCCGGTTGCCGTGAGGCCGCTCGCGATCTGCACACCCGCCAAAGCCTCGTAGGCGAACAGGGCATTCGTGCCGACGACAACCAACTGTCGTCCAAGGAGGTTCGTTTCGGCGCAGCGTCGCAATATCCGGGCAGCTATAGCCGGCACTCGCCCCAAGCCAATTGCGACATTGATCTTGGCAAGGCTGTTCAAGCGATCTGACAGGCCGGCCAGCAGGTCCTTGTTCCGTTCCCTGGCCTCGGAGAAAGCCGAAAATGATCTTTCCGTATCCTCGCTTCTGGGACCTAGCGAGCTTTCGGCTTGGCCGATCTTGCGCAGCAGGTATTCGGCGCCGTTCCGCTCAACCCAGCGCATGCTGCCCCGGAAGCGCCTTTGGTGCTCTTCGTTGGCGCCGAGCCAGCTCTCATAGACCTGCTGGGTATCTATGAGTTGGCGGCGCTGTTCATTTGTCAGCTCCCTAAGCATCCGTTTTCCACTCTACCGAGCCATTTCTAAATTAATAGTGGAAAATCGTTAAATAACAATGTCTTGCTTACCATTTTCCACCATCACTCTCGAATTCCGCCATGATAGTGGAAAAATGCTTGAAAACAATAGCTTAAATCGTTTCCCATGAAACGACTTTCGCGATTGTCCTTTCTCACCAAGGCAGCCTTTTGCAGTCACGAAAAAAGCCGTCGGTCGGACCGTCGTCGCGCAAGGTCGCGGCCCAGACGATGCCGGCGGCGCCAGACACAATCCGGAAACAAGATTCAACAGTCGGGAAAAACTCGCGAAAAAAACTGGTGTCATAACGGTACCCGCAGCAGCCGACCACTCCGGCGCGCGACAACAGACATTGATCCGAACCCAAGGAATGCCGATTATGAAAAAGACCTTTCTTTCCGCACTCGGCCTCGCCGTCGCCCTCGCTTTCGCGGTGCCCGCCGCCAACGCCCAGACCACCACCACGACGACCACCGCTCCGGCGACGAGCACCACTGCTCCTGCCGCGACCACGGCCGCCCCGGCCGCTTCCGAGACGGCGAAGGCTGGCGCCAATGGCCCGCACAAGAAGCTCAGGAAGCATCACCGTCATCATGCTCGCAAGCATCATCACGTGAAGAAGCACCACGTGCGCAAGCACCATGTGGAGAAGCATGTTGCAAAGAAGGCCGCATGAGGCCTGACGCGTTGCGACCTTCATGACCGGATGATCCGAGACCGCTTGCCAAGGGTTCAGGATCATCGCTTCCCGAAAACGCCGCCCCCCCTCCCGGGCGGCGTTTTTGCTTGCAGACCTAGTCGGGCAAACCGGCGACCATTTCGGGATCATGCCTTACTTCTTCTGCGGGTGGATGGTCTCGCCGCGCTTCAACATCGCCACCAGATCAGCGATCTTCTTCTTGCGGCCGGCCTCGGTCCTCATGTTGTGGACGCGGAAGGCGAGCGCGAAGCGGTTCTGTGCCGAAAGCTTGCCCAGCATCGCTTTCGCCTTCGGCTCGGCATCGATCGCAGCCTGCAGGTCGGGCGGGATGGCCATCTCCTTCGATCCGCCATAGGCGCGGCCCCAGCGACCGTCGACCTTGGCCGCCTCGACCTGATCGAGGCCATGCTTCGTCATGCGCCCCGCCTCGATCAGGCGCGCGACATTGTCGATGTTGATCTTGCTCCAGATGCTCTTCCTGCCGCGCGGCGTGTAGCGCTGCAGGAAACTTTTCTCGTCGAGCGACTTGCGCACCGCGTCGATCCAGCCGAAGCAAAGCACGACGTCGATCGCCTCCTTCGGCGTGATCGAGGCAAGACCAGAACCTACCTTGTGGATCTTTATCCAGACTTCGCTTTCGCGGGCGTGGTTGTCGGCAAGCCAGGCATGGAAGCTTTCGGCATCCGGGAATTCGTGCACCTTGTCCGGATCGACCTTGATGGGGGCCATTATCACCTCGTCATTTCATCACGCCAATACGGACGATTCCGCGACGGTTGTAGCGACGGCTGGTGCCAGTTCCTGTCAGCAGGCGCTATACGGCTTGATCCGAGGGATTCGCGTTCGCGACTTGAAGCACCGGCCGAAAACTCCCTTGTTTTCAATAACCTGGTAAACTCCACACTTCTGTTGACTTCTACAGATATGTGGAGTACGCTATCCTTTATGAACGCAAACGAATTCCGGCGCTGGCTCGCCAAGCAGGGATGCACCTTTGAAACCCACCGCGGTGGGAGCGGTCATCTGACTGTCCGTTATGAGGACAAAGTTTCCCAGTTGCCAATGCATGGTGGCGGCAAGGAGCTTGGAACGCGTTTGGTCGAGAAGATCAAGAAGGATTTGGGCCTGAAATAGAGGAGATAGTGTATGTGGTATGAACTCGCCCTCACGCCCGACGACAACGATACCTGGTTGGTTACGGCACCTCAGTTCGACGAAGTCGCGTCCTACGGCGCCACCGATGAAGAAGCTTGCCGCAATGGGCGCAATGCAATCGAGGAGGCCATCGCCGCCCGGATTGCGCACGGGGATGATATCCCTTTTCCGCTCAAGGAAACCAAGGGCAAGGGATGGTTCGTGGAGGTTCCGGCGCTCGTTTTCCTGAAGTCGGCCCTATACATGGCCCTTAGGGAAAAGGGCTGGAGCCGGGCGGATCTGATGCGTGAGTTGAAATGCCAGCGCGAGCATGTCGATCGGTTGTTCCGGCTCGACCACAACTCGCGGCTCGATTCGCTCGAGGAGGCATTCAAGGCGCTCGGCCACCCGCTGCGCTTCGACATGGAGTTCCACAAGGCCGCCTGACTTTCGCAACGAAGGTGGCGGCCGCCGACCTCCATCGGAGGCTCCGATACCACTATCGGTTTCTTCCGTTTCCGTTCCACGCCGTGCTTTGCCACATCAGTGTCCATGCAAAGGAAAGGCATGGACATGGAGAAGCAAAAAATCCTGATCGTCGGCGGCAGCTCGGGGATGGGGCTGGCGCTCGCCAGGCGCTGCCTCGAGGAAGGTGCGCACGTCATCATCGCCGGGCGAGGCGAAGCGAAGCTGGGCGCGGCGTGGGAAGAGCTCGGCCAGCCGGGCACGCTCGAAACAGCCGTGGTCGATATCAGCCGCGAGGATGAGGTCGCCGCACTGTTTCAGCGCGTCGGCAGGGTCGACCATATCGTCAGCACGGCGGCCGACATCGAGGGCGCCTACCGGCTGTTGCCCGAGATCGAGCTTTCAGCCGCGCAAAAGGTGGTGGAAAGCAAGTTCTACGGGCCGCTTTTACTCGCCAAGCACGGCGCGCTGAAGCTGCCGTCAGCCGGCTCGCTCACTTTCGTCTCGGGCATTGCCGCCCACCGGCCGGCGGCGCGCGGCTCGGTCGTCGCCGCCGTAAACGCCGCCTTGGAAGGGCTGGTGCGGGCTTTGGCCGTCGAACTGGCGCCGATCCGGGTCAACGCCGTCTCGCCTGGCTGGGTCGACACGCCGATCTGGGAGTTCGTCGCCGGCGACAAAAAGGACGACACGCTTGCGGCGATGGCGAAACGACTGCCGGTGGGTCGGGTCGGAAAGCCGGAGGACATCGCCGACGCAATCCGCTTCCTGATCGGCAACGGCTTTACGACGGGAGAGACGCTGCATGTCGAGGGCGGGCACCGCCTGGTGTGACCAAGGGGAAGCCCTCCCCTACGGCGGTGAGCAGTGCGTTAAGCGCTGGCGGCTGGACGCGGCGCCGCCGCCAGATCATCACCACGTCCGCCGAGCGGACCGGCCCAGGCCAGGCAAGCTCGGACACCTCGCCGCGACCGATCGCGGCGGCGACCGCCAGCCGCGGCACGAGGCCAAAGCCGGCGCCTGCCGCCACCAGCCCGGCGATGGCGTCGATGCTGCCGGCTTCCGCGGCGAGGCTGGGATTACCGAGGCCGGCCTCGGCGAACGCCTTATCGACCATGGCGCGGTAGACGCAGCCGGTCTCGGTGGCAACGAACTGCTTCTCGGCCAGCGCCGCCAGATCGACATCCGCCCGGTTGTCGCCGGGCGGCGCGATCAGCGCCAGCGGCTCGGCCGCCACGACGCGTCTGGCAAGGCGCGGGTCCGGCTCACCGGCATTGGATTGCTCGAAGCAGAAAACGACGTCGATCTCACCGTCGCCCAGCCGGCGCAGCAACTCGCCGCTGCCGGCGATCCGGAGCTTGATGTCGATGCCGGGATGATCGGCGCGAAAACCAGCAAGCCATGGCGCCAGCCTTGCCGCGGCGATCGTCTCCAGCGCGCCGATCGACAGGCCGCCGGCCGCCTCGGCGCTGGTGGCATCAATGGCGGCCCGCGCGTCGTCGGCGAGCGCCAGCAGCTCCTCGGCATAAGGTTTCAGCGCCTCGCCCGCCGGCGTCAGGGTGAGCCCCTGTCGCGAGCGGGTGAAGAGGCTGGCGCCAAGCTCGGTTTCCAGCGCCTGGATCTGGTCGCTGACGCTCGACTGCGCGAGATTGACCTCTCGCGCTGCGCGCGTGACGTTGCGGGTACGCGCGACCGCGAGAAAGGTCTTCAGCAGCCTGGGATGCATCGGCGCTCCAAGCCTACTGCAGCTGTGGCTTCTTCAGGAAGGAATTGCGGTCGGCGGATTTGATGCGCAGCCAGGTTTCGCGGCCGTCGCGCACGACGCGCAGCGGAATTTCAGCGCCGGCCGGATTCTGCCAGAGTTTTCTGTAGAAATCGGCCAGACCATCGACTTCGCCGTCGCGCACATCGGAGATGATGTCGCCCTGGCGCAGGCCCGCCTGTGCGGCCGGGCCGCCTTCGGCGACGCTCATCACCACCACCATGCCGTTCGACTCGGCCGAGAAGGCGCCGAGCCACGGACGCGGCGCCTTCGCCGCCTGGCCGCGCTTGATCAGATCGTCGAGGATCGGCGTCAGAAGATCGATAGGCACGACCATGTTGATGTCGGCCACCTCGCCGGCGCGGCTCATCTGCAGGCGCAGCGAGCCGACGCCCAGCAGCTTGCCGGCGCGGTCGAACAGCGCGGCCCCGCCCCAGGACGGATGCGCGGGCGCCGTGAAGATCGCCTCGTCGATCAGATATTCCCAATAGCCGGCGAATTCCTGCTTGGTCACGATATGGGCGTCGACCTGCTGGCCGATGCCGTCGGCGAGCGTCACGGCATCGCCGATCTTGGCTTTCCTGGCATTGCCGAGCTGGACCGCCGGCAGGCCGAGCGGCGACAGCGCCTGCACGAGGCCGAAGCCGGTCTCCTGGTCGTAAGCCAGCGCATGCGCCGCCACCACACGGCCATCCTGGTCGGTCAGCCACACTTCCTCGGCCTCGGTGATCAGATAGCCGATGGTGAGCACCAGCCCATTGTCGCGGATCACCACGCCGCTCCCCTCGCGGCGCGTGCCCAGCGCATTGGCGGTGAAGGCGTCGTCCGGAACCGTGGCGCGCACGGCAACGACGGAGCGCGAAATTTTCTCGATGGTCATCGATCCATCCTGCATTGCGGGTCTCTGCCTATAAGTATGGCCGAAGGAGCGCCGTGCAAGGGCGGATTCCCCTCGCTCAAGCTGGCATAAGCGCTAGTTCAACGAAGATTGAACTTTTTTCTTTGACGCGCGCGGAACCGCACCTAAGTCTATCGGCATCCGTGGCAGATGCCCGCCCTTCACGAAACGCAAGGCCTTCAACATGAACCAATACGTCCCGCCGAAAGTCTGGACCTGGAACAAGCCGAATGGCGGTGAGTTCGCCTCGATAAACCGGCCGATCGCAGGCCCCACGCATGACAAGAAACTGCCGGTCGGCAAGCACCCTCTGCAGCTCTACTCGCTGGCCACGCCCAATGGCCAGAAAGTAACGATCATGCTGGAGGAGCTTCTGGCGCTCGGCCACAAGGGTGCGGAATACGATGCCTGGCTGATCAAGATCGGCGACGGCGACCAGTTCGGCTCGGGCTTCGTCGAGGTCAATCCGAATTCGAAGATCCCGGCGCTGATGGACCATAGCGAGCCGAAGCCGGTGCGCGTGTTCGAATCCGGCTCGATCCTGACCTATCTCGCCGAAAAGTTCGGCGCGTTCCTGCCGACCGAACGCGCGGCGCGCGCGGAAACCTTCTCATGGCTGTTCTGGCAGATGGGCTCGGCGCCTTATCTCGGCGGCGGCTTCGGCCATTTCTATGCCTATGCGCCCGAAAAGATCGAATATGCCATCGACCGCTTCGCCATGGAGACCAAGCGGCAGATGGATGTGCTCGACCGCCGGCTGGCGGAGAGCGAATATCTCGCGGGCCCCGATTACACGATCGCCGACATTGCGGTCTGGCCCTGGTATGGCGGGCTCGCCAAGGGCCGCAGCTACAACAACGCCGCGGAGTTCCTGTCGGTGCATGAATACAAGAACGTGCAGCGCTGGGCCGACGCGATCGACGCGCGGCCGGCGGTAAGCCGCGGCCGCATGGTCAACCGCATGTCCGGCGATCCGGCCTTCCAGCTGCGCGAGCGCCATGACGCCAGCGACTTCGAAACCAGGACGCAGGATAAGCTGCAAGCGGCGGAGTGAACTGCTAATCCCCCCCTCGTGGGGGAGATGGCCGGCAGACCAGAGGGGGGCGCGAAGGATCGCGGCCTCCGGTGTTTTGCATCGGCCGAGCACAGTCGGCGATCGGATTTAGCTGATTTTAGCTGGAAAGGTTGGCGGGACAGCGCCCCCCTCTGCCCTACCGGGCATCTCCCCCACAAGGGGGGAGATTGGCTGTCGCGAGCTCCCCACTACCTCCCAAAGGTATACGTCACGGTCGCTTGGCCGAGCGCGGAGCTCTTGGCGGCGACCGAGATCATCTCCGGCAAGGGGTTGGCCGGTATGCGCAATGTCTTTTCACCCAGCGCATAGAGCGTAAAGACATAGTGATGGTCGCCGCTGCCGGGCGGCGGGCACGGGCCGAAATAGCCGGCGCGGCCGACGCCGCCTTTGCCCTGCACGGAGCCCTTGGGCATGCGCTGGCCACTTTGCGCGCCGGCGCCCTCGCGCAGACCCTTGGCGTTCGCCGGGATGTTCCAGGCCAGCCAGTGCCAGAAGCCCTTGCCGCCATTGGCATCGGTGTCGAACATGGTCAGCGCGTAGCTTTTCGTTCCGGCCGGCGGGTCCTTCCAGGCAAGCGCGATCGAGACGCTCTGTCCGCCACAGCCGGGCTTGTCGCCGAGATATTTTGCATCCCATTTGCCGTTCGATACCGACGGGCTGGACATCTCGAAGGCCGCCGCCTGACTGGCGAAGGCCACAAGGGCAAGCATGGTGAAGCCGAGGCGCAAGGTCATCTGATCCTCCCTGAATGACGCAGCGTAGCCGAAAAGCGGCCCGAAAAAGGGCAAGCTAGCGCGGCCGCTTGCCGAGACAATGAGAAAGCCCCGCCGGTGGAGGCCGTCGGGGCTTTCGTTCGGGCCATAGAGGTGGGACCCCACGGCCGGGTCGATCCAGGGGGTTGGATCGGTCGCGACACTAGCCGAGGAATCGGGCGCGCGGACAATCACGCCTGCACACGACCAATCACGCCTGCGCGAGTGGACGGCCGGCTGCTGATCTCCCCTTGAGGGTCAGCCCCGCAGCAGCTTTGCCAGTCTCGGCACGCCTTCGTTCACCGCGCGGCCGTCGGCAAGCGTGAATGACATGCGCAGCGTGTTGCGGCCGGTGCCGTCGGCGTAGAAGGCGTTGCCCGGCACGAAGGCGACGCGCGCCTCCTTGATCGAGCGCGCCAGCAGCTCGGTGGCATCCGTGCCTTCCGGCAGCGTCAGCCAAACGAACATGCCGCCGTCCGGACGGCTCCAGGAAATGCCGGCGGGCATGTCGGCTTCCAGCGCGGAAAGCAGCGCATCGCGGCGCTTTCGGTAGGCATCGATCAGTTTTTCCACCTGGGCGTCGAAGATGGTTTCGGCGACGCGGTGCATGACCATCTGGTTGATCGAGGGGCTGTGCAGGTCGGACGCCTGCTTCATCAGCACCAGCTTCTCCACCACATGGCGCGGCGCGCAGACCCAGCCGACGCGCATGCCCGGCGACAGGATCTTCGAGAACGACCCGCAATAGAGCGTGCGTGCATGATCGATGCCGCCGGAGCGGGCGCAATCGAGCGCAAGGATCGGCGGTTCGCCCTCGCCGTCATAGCGCAGCGCGCGGTAGGCGGCATCCTCGATGACGGCGATGTCGAGCTCGCCGGCAAGGTCGAGCACCGCCTCGCGCTGCTTGGTATCCAGCGTATTGCCGGTCGGATTGGCGAAATCCGGCACCAGATAGGCGAACTTCACCTTGCCGCCATTGGCCGCCGCTGCCGCGCGATAAGCCTCGGGCGTCATGTTGCCGCCGGCGGTGTTCAGCCGGTCGTAGCGCGGCTCATAGGCGTTGAAAGCCTGCAGCGCGCCGAGATAGGTCGGCCATGTCACCAGCGCAGTGTCGCCGGGGGACAAAAAGAGCTTGCCGAGATAGTCGAGCGCCTGCTGCGAGCCGGAGGTGATGAAGATGTTGCCCTCGTCGCATCGAACGCCAAGCTTGCCCATATGGGCGGCCAGCCATTTGCGCAGCGGCAGGAAACCCTCGCTGACCTGGTACTGCAGCGCGGCGCCCGCCTCCTTGCCGCCCAGCACGGCCTGGTAGGCATCGCCGATGGCTTCGGCCGGAAACAGCGACGGGTCGGGAATGCCGCCGGCGAAGGAGATGATGTCGGGCTGGTCGAGCAGCTTCAACAGCTCGCGGATTTCCGAAGCCTTCATGCGCGAGGAACGCGAGGCCAGAAGGTTCAACAGGGTCAAGGCGCACCTCCCGCGGGGCGTATTCTACTTAGGTCAACCTAGCTGACCTATTATCAGGCTTTTTCACCGAGTTGAATAGCCCAGGCTCGAAGCGCGCGCAGGCCAATAAGCACCATGCATTCACCGAAACGTGACCGCCAGGAAATATCAGCGACATCTAAATAAATCGCTGTTGGTGATACTTATGACGTGCCCCAACTGTGGGGCAACAACGATGGGAGGTACAGGCCATGAAAACGAAGATCGCATTTCTAAGCCTATTGGCCGCGTCGGTCATCGCCGGCACGGCATTCGCCGGCATCCTCGACGAGCCGAAGATGATGGCTCCGTTCTTCACCGACAAGACGATGAAGACGATGAAGTCGGATGCCGATATGAAGAAGGCTTGGGCCAAGATGTCGAAGAAGCACCAAGCGGCGATGATGAAGGAATGCCAGGACGCGGCCATGAGCAAGCCGCATGCCGAATTCTGCGCCAAGCTGAACGCGCTGGCGGGCCACGCCTGACCGAGTTTCGACGCAGGATGGCGGATCCTGAGGTGGACCGCCATCCGCCTCAAACTCAAGAACATTTAAGCGACCGCGAATAGAAACCCGTTGCCTCGAAGCGCAAGCGGATGCAACCTCATGGGCGCGGACCGTCAAGAAGAAGAACATCGGTCCGGAACGGGAGGGGCAATGACGCTCGAGGTCATCGGGGCCGGCTTCGGCCGCACCGGCACGTGGTCGACTTTCGCCGCGCTGAACAGGCTCGGCTTTCCGAGCTACCACATGCAGGAAGTCATCATCAACAAGGCCAACAAGGACCATCTCGACTTCTGGTGCAAGGTGGCGAACAGCCCGCCCGGTGCGCAGCAGGATTGGAGCCGGGTCTTCGCCAATTATCGGGCGACCGTCGACAATCCGGGCTGCTGCGTGTGGCGCGAGCTAATGGCCGCCTATCCGGAAGCCAAGGTGCTTCTGACGCTGCATCCGCGCGGCGCCGAGGCCTGGTACGACAGCACCATAGACACGATCTACTTCACCGAGAATGTCTGGCAGTTCAGGGTGCTGGAATGGCTGACGCCGTTCGGCCGCAAGTTCGGCGACATGTCGCGCAAGCTGGTCTGGGGCCGAACGCTGAAGGGCGTGATGAACGACCGCGACAAAGCGGTGGCGCGCTACAATTCCTATATCGACGAGGTGAAGGGGGCGGTGCCGCCTGAGAAGCTGCTTGTCTTCAAGGTCAGCGACGGCTGGGCGCCGCTCTGCGATTTCCTCGGCGTCGCGCTGCCCAACGAACCCTTCCCCAATCTCAATGACCGCGCCAGCATCAAGAAGATCATCAACGGGATGATCGTGGGATCTTATCTGATGCTTGCCGGCGTAGCGGTCCTGATCGCGCTGGCCATCGGCGCCCTTTGGCGGTGGCTGGCGTAGCGGCCACCCGGATCGGCCTGCCAGGGCCGCGGCGCTCCGGCTCCGGCGGCCGCGCGATTAGAACGGCAAACGGATCTCGTCAGGCTCGGTCCTGTCAGGCCAGCCGATGTCCTTCTGAATCTCCGTCGGCAGCTCGTTAAGCTCGCGCGCCGTGCGGCGGCGCTTGCTGGCCTGCGCGAAGGCGGCGCGGATTCGGTTGAGACTTTTGAACATGAAAAACCTCCTAAATCAGCGGCGGAAGACCGGTGCCGCCTCTTCCCGGCGTCGCTTTTGCGATGCGTCTGTAACCGGTGGATTGCGCGCGAACGGTGAAATGCTTCACGAAGCCGGAACGGCTTGAAACATATGCATGCAAACTAATTTAGGGGGTCGGCCATGTGGCGCTACTCAGGACGCGAGCCTGCATGGCCTGCAATGTCAAACGCTTACGCCCGTTGCCTTGCGCGTTGATTCGCATCCGTTGAACGGCCCGCGCTTTACTCGGTCAAGCGGAAGCCTGGCTTTCGAAAGCCGCCACGCGCTCTTCGGGAATCGCCCTAGAATTTGTAGTTGATCTTGCCGACGACGACGTTTTCCGTGTTCCGGTTATCGACGAAGAAGCCCGGCAGCTGGTCGCTTTCGCCGGTTTTGGTGCCGAAGTCATAATAATTCCACTCGACGCCCGCGGTCCAATGGTCGGTGAAAGCGTATTCGGCGCCGAGACCAGCAGTCCAGCCGACACGTGAGCCGCCGCCAAACGACTGCGGAAAAACGTCAACCTCGGCGATTTTATACTTGGTGAATGCGATGCCGGCGTCACCATAGATCAGGAAGCGGTCGAACGCGTATCCGAGACGTCCGCGCACCGAGGCCAGATAGTCCTGCTTGGTCTCACAGGTCGTACCAGGAGCTGTCGAACATTGGTTGTCGCCCTTCACGGTCGAGCCTGCAAGGTCGCCTTCAATGCCGATGACGTACTGGTCGATCTGGTAGTTGTAGCCGATCTGGCCGCCGAAAATACCGCCGGAGCCATTGGTGTTGAAAGGAACGAAATCGCCCGACCAGTGGCTGTCATTCCAGCCGCCGCCTATCTGGCCGCCGGCATAGAATCCAGTCCATGAAAAAGGCATGGCCGCGACAGGCTGAACAAGGTCGGCCGCCAGCACCGGGGAAGAGGCTGCCAAAAATGCAACCGAGCAAAGCAGGGCCAGTTTCATGAGAGTCTCCGCACCGATCGACCACAAATCGGTACCACAATGCGGATTACTCAGCGTATCAAAGCTTCGGCAAAGGCCTTTTTGAACGGCGCGAGTTGTAATCCGGCAACAAATTAGACATCCCTGATTCAATCAGGTTTCGCCGCCATATACCGTTTTCGCGGAAGTTTCAGCGGGCGGCAAATGTGCCATGCTGAAATCTGCGGTATGAGGCCGCCGTGGTCGACGCGGACGCCCAAGCACATCCCCAACAATGCGCCCCCAACGGCCGCGTCGACCATGACCGGAAACGCCAATGGCGACCGCGCCTGGGGTCGCTTTTTCGACCGGCCTCGCTTTTATTCAGCCTTGGCTGCCGGCGTATTCGGCGACCAGCGGCTCATATTCCTCGAAGGCGGGCAACGTCGCGTAGCTGTGCACGGCCGAAGTCGCCGCCCAGGGCAATTTCTCACTGGTCCAGGTTTCGATGAAGGGCGCGAACCAGGCATGGTCGTCGAGCATGGTCGGGCGCAGGTTGACGAACCAATCGATCCCTTCCGGCCGCGTGAACATCCAGGTCATGCAGTAGCCGCAGAAATAATGTTTCGATGCGCCGTGCAGACCGCCGACCACCGGCTCGCCCTTTGTCACCTCGAAACCTTCCGAGGGAATCGTCGCGCTCAGCGAATAGGCGCTGGACGACATCGACTGGCAACCCGTGCAATGGCAGGCCATGGTGAGCAGCGGCTTTGCCGAGATTTTCAGGCGCACGCGGCCGCAGCGGCAGCCTCCTTCGGCGGGAAGAGTGAGGGTGGGCAAGATCGGCTCCTGGGGTTGGGGGTTCTCCCTTCTCCCCCTGTGGGGTGAGAAGCGGTCCGCGCAGCGGACGAAAAGCCAATTGCTTGGCTTTTGGTGTTTCGAACGCCCTGAGCCTGCGAAGGGCGGGGCGGTGGATCGGCGCGTAGCGCCGAGACGG
>NZ_VFWS01000260.1:0-1950 GCF_006443065.1 Mesorhizobium sp. B1-1-5
CGGCCCCCGGACACGCGGCCAGCGAGGCCGGTTGGCTCGACCTTCATTTCGAGTCGTCGCGCCCCGAATATGAGGCGGCCTTGCTCGATGCCGGCATCCGCCCGGGCTGGCGCGTGCTCGATGCCGGTTGCGGCAGCGGCGGCTTCCTGCCGCTCATCGCCAGCGCCGTCGGTCCTTCCGGCTTCATTGCCGCGCTCGACCTCGCGCCCGAAAACATCGCCCGGGTCGAGGCGCTCGCGGGCACGCTGTCCGAGCCGCCGGAAATGGCCACGCATGTCGGCAGCATCCTGTCGCTGCCATTCGCCGACGCATCGTTCGATTGCGTCTGGTCCGGCAATGTCATGCAGTATCTGACGCCGGCCGAGTTCGCGCTTGCCGTCGGCGAGGCCAGGCGCGTGCTGAAGCCGGGCGGCATCTTGGCGGTCAAAGATTTCGATTCGACCATCTTGCAGATCCTGCCCATGGACCGGGCGCTGCTGGCGCGCTTCATGGCAGCCAGGCTCCAGGGATTTCGCGACCGAGGCGTGCTCGGCACCGATTGCGGTTCGACGCTTCCGGCGCGGCTGCGCCAGGCGGGCCTGGAGGTCGTCAGCCGCAAGGGCTGGCTGGTCGAGCGCTGGGCGCCCGCGCCTCGCTTCACGCGCGACTATGTTCGCGACCTGCTGGCCTATTTTGCAAGCGTCGCGCCGAGCTATGCCCTGCCTGATGCCGACCAGGCCTACTGGCAGGAGTTGAAGGAGCGGCCGGATCGCCTGCTCGACGATCCGGATTTCTGCTACCGCGAATTCTTCGTCATGACGGTTTGCCGCACGTAGCGCTCCTCCGCGACGGCCGAAGCCGCGGCGCGGCGCCAGGCCGCAGGCAAACCCGGTTCCGAGATCGAGGCTGAGCCAAGCCGCATTCGCCAGCTCTCCGCTCAAATGGCCGGCTTTCGAGCGAATTTCTTCGCGAACCGTTAATTCGGCCGTGCTGTTAATAAGCATCTGCTAATGAACTGGTTCGCGCGGGGGTACGCAATGACCAAGAATCTCGGCAATGCACGCTATGTGCCGCCAAAGGAGCAGCAAGGCTCGGTCCTCGGCAAGGTCGCGCCGGCGCTGTTCCCGCTGGCCGTGGTCGCCCTGGGCTATATGATCGGCAGGCAGTTCTTCGGCCTCTAGGCTCCGCCATCAGGCGCCGGTTTCGGCCGCGGCCTCGGGCCTTGCTTCGGCGCGGATGCGGTCGCTTGCCACGAGCACGACCGGGCAGGGGACGGCGGCCAGCACCGCCATGGCGGTGTCGCCGAAGAACAGTTCCTCGCCCGGCCGCTGCGTGACGCCCATCACCACCATCGCCGCTCCCTTGGCCACTTCCCTGGCGATCGCCGTGTCGGGCGTGGCGCGGGCGCGGATGGCGGTATCGACGGCGACGCCGTAGCGGTCGGCGAGATCGACGACGTCCTTGAGCACCGCCTCCTCGCGGCGGTGCGAAACGGTGCCTTGCCGGGCGCCTTTGCGCGCCTGCGAGACATAGAGCACCTTGACCCGCGCCCGGTGCGGCCTTGCCAGCGCCAGGGCGAAATCGGCGGCGCGGCGCGACACTTCCGTGCCGTTGACGGGCACCAGGATGGTGGTGCCCGCGCGCAGCACCGGCATCTTGCCCCCGGCGCCGGCACCGTTCAGCACCAGGCAGAGCGGACCGTCGAAGCCGCTGGTCATGTCGTTGAGCGCCTCGGTGAACGATCCCTTCTCGGTCAGCATGGCCTCGAGCCCGACCAGCAGCAGGCCATAGCCCTTGCGTGCCTCCTCGGCGATCGTCCGTGCGGTCGCTTCGCGTTCGCTGCGGGCGGTGAGATGCACCTTCTCGACCGGCGTGTCCTCGGCCTTGCTGACCGCTTTGGCGCTTCTGGCGGCGCCCTTCTTGACCTCCTTCAAGGCACGCTCCGGGCCCTTGTCGCGGGCCGGGCCGGCA
>NZ_VFWS01000261.1:0-1949 GCF_006443065.1 Mesorhizobium sp. B1-1-5
CACAGAGATATCGAAAGGAAAAGGTCATGGGTGACACACGACGGGTCAAAGACGACCTGAACCGGGGCAGTAACGACATGAGTACGGCAGTCATCGAGGCGTTTGAGTTGCTGAACGCCGGCACCAGGAAGCACTACCGAGGCGCGGGGGACACCTCCACCGCAGCTCGGGAGAGGGCAGCAAGGGAAGCGGGGATATCGCCAGCGCAAGCCGAGCGGCTGTGGAAGCGTTGGCGGACCATGGCCAGCGTCGACGGGGATGTCTATCGCGCCCTGCGCAATCGGTACTGGCATCTCTGCGCATGGGTGGAAAACGCGGCAGCCGCGATGGAGCGGGAGCAGCGGGAAATCGAGGAAAGCAATGCGGTTGATCAAGGCCATCCGGCGATGGGTGGCGGCATGGCGGGCGCTTCGCGCGGCTCGTCGGAACAGGAGATGAGATGAGCAGAACCAAGGCAAAGGCAGCACCGGCCGGCGAGGGCCACAACTCCAAGGAACTAACGGAGAACGAGCGCAAGTCGCTGTTCTTCCACCACCTGCGAAAGCGCATGGCGCACAACGCCAACATTGCCGAGGCGGGCGCCGCCAAGAAAGCCGACGGCAAGACCGCGCAGGCTGACGGGCTGGTCCTCGGCGATATCGATTATGCCATCAAGGCAATCGGTGCCGACGACAAGAAGACGGTCACCGACCGCTTCGTTGCCGAGGGCGAGATCCTTTCCTGGCTGGGTCTGTCGAGCGGCTTCCAGTCCGACATGTTCCGCGACCGTGCGCCGGCCGTCGAGAAGATTGAACGCGCTGGCGAGTTGGCCGGCCTCGCCGCGCTCGGCCGCACAAGTGGATACGCAACCGGCTCCGATGAGGATACCCGCTGGCTCGATGCCTACGACAGGGGCCAAGCAACGGTGCGCGACAACTTCGAAGCCGCGATGTTGAAGAGGAATGCGGCCAAGGACGAACTGATCAAAGGCGCCGACAACGGCGACGATCCGTTCGACGATGCAGACGCCGACCTCGAAGCGGCGGAGTAACGGCCATGCTCCATCTTTTCCGCCGTCCCAAGCCCGCAGACAGCATCACCCTGTCCATGATCGATGCCATTGCCAGCATGGAAGTCGAGAGCGATCCCGGCATCCTCAACCGGTCTGCAAATGCCATCGACGTCATCCTGGATGATGCGCGTGGCGAGCGCGAACGGCTTCAGCGTGAAATCACCGACCAGCAGGAACGGTTGCGGCAGACCAATGTCGTGATCGCTTCCTTCGAAGCGGCAGCGCGGGGGCTGGAGGTCGGCGCGGATCCTGATTTCGATGAGCCCGCATCACCTGCGATCCCGGTCAGCAGGAAGCGCGGCCGCCGGCCTGAACTCGTGGCGGCGGAGTAGCCGGGTGCTCATCCTTGGAATGGATATCGCGACGGTTACAGGCTTCGCCTGGTACGAGCCCGGCTCATCGCTGTCTTCGATCAAGACCGGCCTCATCAAGGCCGTCGGTGAGAACGCCGAGGAGAAGGCGGAATCGCTCGGCCGCCAATTGCGCGACATGATCAAGGGCAACCGCCCCGACTTCGTGGCGATCGAGCAGCCGATGCGCAATGTCGTCTCGTTCAAGAAGACGCGCCAGACGCTTGCCGGCCCGGTCGACGAGCAAACCATCAACCCCAACGCCTTGCAGCTAGAGGGGCTGGTCTGCGCCGCGGTGGCCATCATCGGCGGCGGCTATGGCATTCCGTGGGAAACCATTCCGTCGTCGACATGGCGGAAGCATTTCCTCGGCATGGGGCGCTCGCCAGGTTTCGACCGCGCCATGTGGAAGCGGGCCGCAATCGAACGCTGCCGGGTTCTGAAGATCGACGTGAAGAATGCCGATGCCGCGGAAGCGGTCGGCATCGCGATGGCCGGCGAGGCCTGTCAGCGGTTCAAAATGGCGAGGGCGGCGTGATGATTTCAAT
>NZ_VFWS01000262.1:0-1948 GCF_006443065.1 Mesorhizobium sp. B1-1-5
GCTTCAGGGCCGCAATGGCATGCGGCTGAAAATAGTCCGGACGGCGGCAGTCATAGGCAAGCGTCAAAATGGCGGACACCGTGTTCTGGTTGCCCATAGAGGCGCCGAAGCCCGTCTCCATGCCCCAGATGGCAAGCAGCACGCCCGGCGAGACGCCGTAGGTCCTTTCGATCTTGTCGAACAGCGCCGCATTCGATTTCTTCAGCGCCCGGCCCCTGGAAATGATCGCCGCCCCGCCGCGGCGCTTCATGAAGGCTTCCACGGAGCCGCTGAAAGCCTTGTGGATGGCGCGGTCCGCGGAAATGGTCCTGGTCGCGTAGGTCGCGCCGGCCAGGGCGGCCAGCCCCCTCGAACCCACGCCCTCGGCCCTGGCCTCCGCTGCGAAGTCCTGCTTCCAGGCATCGAAGCCGGCTCCGGTCTTGCCACAGCTGGCCGCCGCCTGCGCGCCCGTCGCCAGCGCAAGCATCGCCACCACAGTGGCCGCTGCAAACATCTTACCCTTGGCACGAAATGCCATGTTGTTCTCTCCTGGTTGCCTGAATCACGTCCCGGCCGGAATTTGCCAGTGAAACGCGCACTTGTCACTGTCGCGCGCGCAAGCTGGCCAATGGAAGGGAATTTGCCTACGATCAAGCAAATATTGTGGCAAGAACCACCCATGGCCTGACGATCCTTGCGCCATGTTGCTCAATGACGTCACAGTGGGGAACGACGTCTGTCGGCCGGCGTTTTGCACGACGCGCCTTCCCCTGTTCCCTGGTCCGAGACCGAGATGAAACTCTTCGACTGTCCTCATTGCGGCCATCGTCTCTATTTCGAGAACGCCCGGTGCCTGAACTGCTCCAGTGCCGTGCTCTATGATCCGCAGCGCGCCTGCTTTGCCCTGTCCGGTGCCGACAGCGGCTCCCCATGCGCCAACGCCGACGAATGCGCCTGCAACTGGATGGCCGAGCCGGGACAGCCCTTCTGCCGCGCCTGCGCGCTCAACCAGCTGATCCCGGACCTCTCCGTCGACTGCAACCGCCGCCGCTGGATACGGGTCGAGGCCGCGAAGAAGCGCGCGGTCTATTCGCTGCTGGCTTTCGGACTGCCGGTGACGCCCAAGCAGAACCCCGCCGACGAGGCCGGCCTTGCCTTCGACTTCCTTGCCGATCCGATCGGCGGCGGCCCGGGCGGCGAGCGCATCCTGACCGGCCACGACAATGGCCTGATCACCCTCAACGTCGCCGAAGCCGACTCCGCCGAGCGCGAAAGGCGGCGCGTTGAGATGGGCGAGAACTATCGCACCTTGCTCGGCCATTTCCGCCACGAGCTCGGCCACTACTACTGGGACCGGCTGATCCGCGACGATCCGCAAAGGCTTGACGCCTTCCGCGCGCTGTTCGGCGACGAGCGCACCGGCTACGAGCAGGCATTGAAGAACCACCATGCCAATGGTGCCCCACCCGACTGGCAGCAACGCCACATCTCGCCCTATGCCACCTCTCATCCCTGGGAGGACTGGGCCGAAAGCTGGGCCCACCACCTGCATATCACCGACACGCTGGAAATGGTCCATGCGCTGAACTTCCCGCTCGGCCGGCTGGAGACGGTGGAGGCCAACGAATTGCCCCAGGGCGATACCGGGGGCATGCTACAACCAGCGCCGTCCGAACCGACACCCGCTCCCGAACCGTTCGAAAAGATCCTGTCGCGCTGGCTGGTGCTGTCGGAAGCCTCCAATTCCATCAATCGCTGCATGGGTCTGCCCGACCTCTACCCTTTCGTCATCTCGGATGTCGCGGCGCGCAAACTGGCCTTCGTTCACGACCTCTTGACCCGCCTGCCGCAAGAAACGGGAGCAAATCGTGAGTTGGCTTCAACATTTTAGCGGGAACGCATGCGCCGCTCTCCCGTTTTCGCTGCCGAGGGACCATTAAAAGGAGAGAAACCATGAAAACCTAAATGT
>NZ_VFWS01000263.1:0-1942 GCF_006443065.1 Mesorhizobium sp. B1-1-5
CGATCGGACTGCCCGATATTGAACCGGTAAGGGGTCCGGCCGACGGCCGGACCACCATAGGACTTTGAACGCATGGCCTCGATATTCGGCTTCAGATCAAGGAATCCGGCCCGCGACCGCCAGACCGACATTTCGCGCCTCGACCGCCTGGCGAAGCTGTTCGAGCAGATCGCGGCCGAGATCGAGGCGGAGCGAAACGGGCTGGAGAATCGCTACAAGGCGACGGCCACCAACGCCGCCTTTTTGGTCGAGGCCATGGAGAACGGCTCGGCGTCTGCGCGCCGCTCCGCCGAGGTCGATGAATTGACGACCTCGATTCTGAATTGCGAGCGCCGCATCGCGGCGTTGTCACGCCAGAACGGCATGGTCCGGGAGCTTCGTCATTCGCTGGATATGGTTTTCGATGAGGACGGGTCGTCCGATATGACGGCCAGCGAGGGGCTCGCCAAACCGGCAGGCGCCGGCAGAGGGTGAAAGCTGAAGGGTGGATTTGGCGCGAGGCGAGAAGGCAGCTTGGGGAGGGGCTGACGAGAGAAAGAAAGCGCCGTTTGGCAACGGCTCGAATGGCTACTTTGGGTTGGGGATGCACAGCGCAAAGGTTGAGTTTCGTATGAATGCGGATCCGAGAACCACGTTCACCGTCGCAGTTCGCGGCATATCGTCAACGCGCCAGGCCAGGCAAGCCCGCCCGGGCGGTTCCACCGGACGCAGGGCTGCCCTGGTCGCGCTGGCCGCTCTCGCTGGCCTGTTCGCCGGGCCGGCGCCATCCTGGTCGCAGGATCTGAAGTCGGCGCCCTCATTCGTCGATGATTTCACCAGCTTCAACCGCCAGCGCTGGTATGTCTCCGATGGCTGGACGAATGGCGGCCATCAGAATTGCACCTGGGCGAAGGGGCAGGTCAGCCTGGCGGACGGCGTGCTGTCATTGGGTTTCGAGAAGCAGAAGACGAAGGATCGCGACTACGCTTGCGGCGAAATCCAGACCAAGCAGCGATTCGGCTACGGCACCTACGAGGCGCGCATGAAGACCGACACCGGTCCCGGCCTCAACGCGGCTTTCTTCTCCTATATCGGACCGTCGGACAAGCAGCCCTGGGACGAGATCGACTTCGAGATCCTGACCAAGGACACGTCCAAGGTGCAGGTCAATGCCTACATCGCCGGCAAGGGCAAGAACGAGAAGCTGGTCGACGTGCCGGGCGGCACGGAAAAGGCCTTCAACGACTACGCCTTCGTCTGGCAGAAGGACAGTTTGCGCTGGTACGTCAACGGCCAGCTGGTGAACACCATCACCGATCCGGCAAAGCTGCCCAGCCATGCTCAGAAGATCTTCTTCAGCCTCTGGGGCAGCGATACGATGACCGGATGGTTGGGCGCATTCGCCGATCCCGGACGCAAGCTTTCGCTGCAGATCGAGCGCGTCGCCTTCACCGCGCAGGGCGAACCCTGCCAGTTTCCGGAATCGCTGGCATGCAGCGTAAAGTAGAACCTATTGGGAAAGTCGATTTGAACCGGCCGGGCCGAACACGGTCCGCTGCCCTGGACAGGAACAAAACAGAATGAATTTGACGGTGTTTGGTATCGGCTATGTCGGTCTCGTGCAGGCTGCTGTGCTTGCCGAAGTGGGCCACCAGGTCGTCTGCGTCGACATCGCCGCGAACAAGGTCGAGCGGCTCAATCAAGGTCTCGTCCCGATTTTCGAGCCGGGCCTGGAAAGCATCGTGAGGGAGAACCATGCCGCCGGCCGCATCAAGTTCACCACCGACGCGGCCGCCGCCGGCAGGCATGGTGAAATCCAGATGATCGCGGTCGGCACGCCTCCCGGCGAGGATGGCTCGGCCGATCTCAAATATGTGCTGGCGGTCGCCGAGGCGATCGGCCGGGAAATGGATGCGCCCAAGATCGTCGTCGGCAAGTCGACCGTGCCGGTCGGCACTTGCGA
>NZ_VFWS01000264.1:0-1938 GCF_006443065.1 Mesorhizobium sp. B1-1-5
GCTCGTAAGTGCCGGCGGTCGCTTCGCCCGAACGCAGCGCCCAAACCACCGCCCGCCGCCACGCCCCGTGCGGAAACAGCGAAGCATCGCAAAACCCGGCGTGAAAGTCGAACCGAACCGGCTCGAATGCGGGTGGTGGGGCTATCGCCTCCCAGATCCGGCGTGGCTGGAGCACGCCGGTAGATCGGCGTCCGGTCTTTTCTCGCCCGGCCGGCACGACCAATTCGCTGATGAACGTCCCAGACCCCTGCCGGGATGTCACGAACCCTTCCGCGGCGAGCCGTTCATAAACCACGGTCACGGTGGCACGCGACACGGCAAGCGTCCGCGCCAGTTCGCGGCCAGGCGGCAGAGGGTCGCCGGGCCGCAGCCGTCGATCCAGAACGGCGCGCCGTATCTGACGATAAATCTCGCCGCTGAGATTCTTGCGCCCGACCAGGCTTATGTGAAAGGCGGTCATTGTTCAGCAACTGGAATTGGTCTGACGCAGGCACTGGAATTCAGCCTGCCACCAGTCCTCCTGCGTCCTGCCGGCTTAGCGGCAGCGCCTTGCAAGTGTCGTCATGCCAATTGGAATTGGACTGGCCAAGAATCCATGAATTGGCACTTCTATCGGTCCTCTAGCCTCCTTACCATTGCTTCGGCGGCAAGGGAAGAAGCGGATGGCTGGCTATGGGAGGCTGAAATGCCTCGAGCGGAGACTCGAATCCATCACCCGTCGAGCGTGCGACTACCTTGGTCTGTGCCGAAAACCACAGTCGCGGCCCTCAAGACTTGGCAATTATCCGTCTCAAGAGGTCGGGCAATCGCGGATTTGTCTCCCGAGCTGTTGAGGGACATTCGGGTCCATGCCATCGATCTGCCGGACCACGGGGCCGATCCTACGCCGGTCGCCACGGCTGACCCTATTCGCGCCATCGGCGGCGGCCTTGCGAGCACAAGGCCGCCGCCGCTTGCTGGTGGACCATTCGATCGGCGGCATTTTCGAAACCCGCGCCGTCGAGACCACCGCGCGGCTCGAAGCTGCGAACCAACCGTCAACATTTTGGGGAGAGTGCCATGCCCAACCATCAGCGCTCTGCTACGCGCACGACAATGCTTGCCCACCAGCCCGGTTCGATCCCGGGCGAGACAGGGCTGCGCGCGGCCGACCGACCAATCGTCACCACGCAAGAGCTTCCTTCCGCTGTCCCACTGATGGCGCTTTCGACCGGTTTCTGGGCCTTCAAGACTCTGGCCGCCGCGCACGAGTTGGACCTCTTCAGCCGCCTTGCGAGCGGCGCCGCCATCACGGTTGCCGGTTTGGCGGAAGCGCTCGGCCTGCATCAACGACCGGCCGAGATGCTGTTGACCGGCTGCGCTGCACTTGGGCTCCTGGAGAAAACGGACGGCCGCTATCGCAACACGCCCTTAAGCGAAACTTATCTCGTGAAGGGTAAGCCGTATTACTTCGGTGGCTTCGTGCAGATGGCCGACAAGCGACTCTATGCGGGCTGGGGAAGGCTTGCAGAGGCGCTGCGCACGAACCGGCCAACCACATGGGATCCGGCAGTGCAATCCTCGATGTTCGAGGGCGAGGATCCTACGATGCTGGCGCTTTTCTGGGAGGCGATGCATTCGCTTTCCACGATGACCGCGCGCAAGCTCGGCGAAGCCGTGGATCTCAGTCATTTCCGCCGCCTCCTGGACATCGGCGGCGGATCGGGCGCGTACGACATCGAGCTTTGCAAACAATATGGGGCGCTGCGTGCGACCGTGTTCGACTTGCCGCATGTCGCCGCGATCGCCGCGGGAAAGATCGCCGAGGCCGGCTTGACCGACCGCATCGAGACCGCGGACGGCAATTTCTTCGAACAGCTTCCCGGGGATCACGACGTGCATCTCCTGTCGATGATCATGCACGATTGGGACGAGGCGAAGAATCGCGCCCTGCTGCGC
>NZ_VFWS01000265.1:0-1925 GCF_006443065.1 Mesorhizobium sp. B1-1-5
CAGCGCAAACAGCAGTAACAGGCCGAGGAAGATTGAGCGCACCGCCCATTCGACGACGCGGAAGAAGCCGGCCCGCCCCGAACTCCTGCCGCGGCGGGCGAAGAACACGATGACGGCGTTGGCAAGGAAGCCGAAGGCGATGCCGGCAAGCACGGCAATGCCGAGCCCCAGCCATTGCCAGCGTTCGATCGGCCCGGCGCGGGTCAAAAGGGCAGGGCTGATCTCACGGGCAAGGCCCCTCGTGGCGAAGAAGGGATCGTTGCTGGCGAAGGCGGTGAATTCCGGCGCCACCGGCGCATCCTCGATATCGGCATAGAGCGTGCGGATGTTGGCCAGCGTTTCCGGCGTGAATTTCCACAGCTTGCCGCCTTTCTCAGTCCCCACCGGAGCGACGACGATGTTGCCGGCCGGGTGCTCGAAATACACATAGGGCGTGTTGCTTTGGGGATCGTCGGGAATTTCCTGCCAGTAGACGTAGCCGATGCGGTCGATGACTTTCTTGAGATAGCTCTCGAGCAGAACCGCCTCGTCGGACCGCACCGCCGGATTGTAACCGCGCATGTCGAGCGCCGTTTGCGTCGAACCGCCATTCTGGTCAGCGATGCCGCCGAGCAGCATCTTGAACGTGTCGCGCGGCGAGGCGAGCTTGGCCGGATCGTCGACCATGTCGGGGGCTTCGCCACGCGCCGCCTGGAACTCGGCGAGCTTGGCCTGCAGCACGGCGAGCTGCGGCCCGACGATGAACCATTCGCCGGCCTTGCGGCGGAAGGTGACGTCGAAGAAAACCTTGCTGCCATATTGCTGCAGCCTGGCTGTCACCTCGTCGCCGGGGATCGCATCATGCGGCAGGTTCCACAGGCGCAAGGTGGCGTTGTCGATCACCGAAAACAGGAGCTTGGTGTAATCGGGCATGTTGAGGCCGCCGCGATCGGCCTCCGTGACGTCGACGAGGCCGGCCGCCAGCGCGGCAAGGCCCATGCCGCCGCCGGTGGCGCGCGGCACATTGTCGGCGCCGCTCTCGTTCATGGTCTGCAGGAACGAGCGCATCGTCGTCATCGGGCTGGTCTGGTCGACCTTGAGGGTCTCGGCGGCGTCGACGCGCACGCCCGTCCACCATTCGGCGGTGGCGGATTCGAAACGGCCCATGAAGCTGGCGCCGTCCGGCGCCATGACGAAGCTGAACTCGCCCTGGCGACTGCCCTCGAACCAGCGGCCGAACAGCTTTTCGCCTTCGGTCTTGGCTTCGATGCGGCCGCCATACAGGGGATAGACGCCCTTCACCTCGGCGCCGTCCTGCTCGAAGGTGATCTGGGCGCCGCCGCCGCGCCATTTGGTGTCCCAGACACCGGCCCAGTTGGCCGTCTGCTGGGCATGAGCGGGCTGAATGACAGGCAGCAGGCCGGCCAGCGCAAGCGCGGCGATCAGCGTGACCAGGCGGATCAGGACCAGAGCAATTCCAGGAAAGCGGCGTAGCGATTTTCCCGGGAAAACTGCGTAGCGCTGCCGCGCCTGCGGATCGTGTTCTATCGAGGCAACCGGGACACCGCGCATTGCATTGCCCTTCTTCTCGGACCGCTGCCATCAGGCCGCAGCATGTCGCGGAAGGTTATTCCGCGTGAAGATGAATATTGTCTTTCCGGCAGGCGACAGGCGGCAGGCGGAGGCGATGATTTCGCGCCGTCGCCTGGCCCTTCAATCGTAGGTCAGGTCCCTCGCCTTGCCGCCGAACACGCGGTAGGCATAGAAGGAATAGAAGATGATGATCGGCAGCACAACCACGGTGCCGGACAGGATGATGGCCAGGCTTTCGGGTGCGGAAGCCGCCTGCCAGATGGTCAGCCTGTCGGGCACCCCGAACGGATAGAACGACCAGGCGAGCCCGGCAAAGCCCAGCGCGAAGATGGCGGCCAGCGTCAGGAACGGCG
>NZ_VFWS01000266.1:0-1920 GCF_006443065.1 Mesorhizobium sp. B1-1-5
CTTCCAGCCCGATGGCCACATTGTCCAGAGCGGTCTTCCAGGGCATCAATGCATCCTGCTGGAAGAGGTAGCCAGCCTGTCTGTTGAGACCGCGAAGCGGGGCGCCGAACACACGGACGCTGCCTGCCGAAGGCTCGAGAAGCCCTGCGCCGGCATTCAGCAGCGTTGACTTGCCGCAGCCCGTCGGCCCAATGATCGCCACGAATTCCTGGTCGCCGACTTTCAGATCGGCGCGGGCGACCGCCTGGAAGCTACGCCCAGCCGCCAAAGCGAAATCTATGGTCACTCCATCGAGGTCGACCGCGATCCCGGATCCGGCTGGCGGCTGTCTGAATTTTGTCTCCGTGCCGCCCGTGGCGGTTTCCGTCGTCATGCCGAATGCCGCCCTGCGCCGAGACGGGTGGGTGTCCAACTGTCGCTCATGGTTCCTCCGTGAGGCTTTAGCGGAGACCGTCGATGTCCGATGGTCATCTGTCGCCCCACACCGTGCCGTGTTCCGGCTCACAATAGTCGATGCGGTGGAGCAGGCAACTTTGCCGTCCGCGGCTTTTTGTTGCGACCGTGACATGCAGCAGCAAAGACCACTGGGCGCGCGCGGAGATTGCCGACAGCCCCATTCTGCACCCGACACATTGCCATTCGCAGGCGCCAACGGCCCTCGATTGCCTGTTCTGTGAAAGGTGGTCGGAGTGGAGAGATTCGAACTCCCGACCCTCTGGTCCCAAACCAGATGCGCTACCAGGCTGCGCTACACTCCGAACGTTGCGGGCTATAGGGTTTCGGCCTTTTCTTGGCAACCCCTGTTCGGGCAAAAACGGAACGAACGGCATACAGTGGCAGATTGCGGCGCCGAAAGTGCCACGGAAAGTGCCACGATGTTCATTTCTTGTTCTCGACCGCTGCCGGCGTCTGTTTCGGCTCGACCGTTTGCGCCGCATCGCTGGCTTCCATGGCGGCCCGCAGGTCGTCCTTCGTCAGGTGGGAATAGCGCGAGGTCGTCGCAAGCTCCGAGTGCCCCAAGAGCTTCTGCGCGGCCTTCAGGTTTCCGGTGGCGCGCACCAGGCGAGTTGCGGCCGTGTGCCGGTTGTCATGGAACCGATAGTCCTCGACGCCAGCGCGGCCTTTGGTACGCCGCCATTCGGTCTTGAAGCCTTCCATCGTGATCGGAACTCGCTGGCCCTTGGTGGCGCCTTCCCGTGGCCTCTTCACCACGTAGCTGAACACCGCTGTCTTGTGGTGATCCTTCAGATCCCAGAGCAGGGCATAGATCGCGGCGGTCATCGGGATCGTGCGCGTCTTGTCGCCCTTGCCTGTGACCCGGAATTCTCGGTTGAAGAAATCCACGTCCTTCCATTCGAGCCCGACAATCTCGGCTCGGCGGCATCCTGACAGGAGCGCGAAGCGCAGAGCCGGCGCGTAGTCGCCCCGGATGGACGCCATGAACTTGGCTTCCTCCTCAGCGGTCGCTTCCCTGACCCGCTCCTGCGGCTCTTTCAGGAAATGGTCCTTCCACTCAATATCCTCGACGGTCTGCTTCCATGTGCGCCGGGCGCGCCGCAGGAGAGCCCGCAGGACTTCGTTGACGCTCCGGTTGACGGTTGCTGCCGAAACACCTTCGCCGCGCCTCTTGGCGACCGCCTTGGCGACTGTGGCGTCGTTGATAGCGGATATCATGGTCCCGGCGCCTAAGTGGTCCTGGAGCCACTCCAGAGAGCGCAGGGTATCGACGTGGTTGCGGTGGAACTTGCCAACCTCATTCCAGTATTGAGCGGCGGCGGCTTTGAACGCCAGCGGCTTGGAGGCATCGAATTGCAGGCCCTTTACGCGTTCCCGCTCTGCGTCTTCGACTTTTTCAGCTTCCCGTTTCGACGTGCATCCAGTCGGGCCTGAAAATCGCTGGCGTCGATAACGGAAGTCGTA
>NZ_VFWS01000267.1:0-1914 GCF_006443065.1 Mesorhizobium sp. B1-1-5
GACTGAACCAAGGTGGCCGCCCACAGAAAACCGGTACCGCGTCGGAACCGGTTTCCCAGAAGGCGACATTGGCCGAAGCCGGTATCGACAAGAAGCTTTCCGCCCGCGCTCAGAAGATGGCCGCCGTACCCGCCGCCGAGTTCGAATCCATGGTCGGCGAATGGCGCGATCGCGTCGAAGCCGAAAATGAGCGCGTCACCACCAACCTCCTTGCTGCTGGTGAAAAGAAGCTCAGCCGCGATGAGAAAGAAGCCGCGCTTGCGGACAAGATGAAAGCCGCTGCGGAATCGCTCGGGCAGGGGATGTTCGGCGTCATCCTCGCCGATCCGCCATGGCGCTTCGAACCTTACAGCCGGCAGACCGGCATGGATCGCGCCGCCGACAACCACTACCCGACGATGGACGTCGACGCGATCGCCGCGCTGGAAGTGCCGGCCGCCGACGACTGCGCCCTGTTCCTGTGGGCCACGGCGCCGATGATCCGTGAAGCCTTGTTCGTCATGTCGGCCTGGGGCTTCGAATACAAGTCGCAACTGATCTGGCTGAAGGATCGCCTCGGCACCGGGTACTGGGCGCGCAACAAGCATGAGATCCTGCTCATAGGGACGCGCGGCGACATTCCGGCGCCGGCTCCTGGCACTCAGCCGGAAAGCGTGATCGCGGCCACAGTCGGCGCGCACAGCGAAAAGCCGGTCGCGTTCCACGAGATCATCGAATGCATTTATCCGAATCTCCCACGCCTCGAGATGTTCGCCCGCGCCAGCCGGCCAGGTTGGAAGGGATGGGGTGCGGAAGCCGAGGCAGGCCGGTTCAACTCCGGCTCGCTGACCGAGATCGCGGTGAAAACGCAGGTTCAAGTCCTGCCCGACGTCGCCTCCGGGGACGTTAAGGGAGGCCCCACCGGTATGGGGCGGTCTGACGGCCGGGAAAGACCGGCACCCAATTCCAATTCGTCGGTTCCGACCTCCTCCCCGGAAAAGACGGATACGGCCGGCGGCAAGGTGGGATGCCTTTCGCCGTCGGCCACCATTCCTCAGCGCAAGCCGCTCCGGCCTCATTGCCTCAATCCTGACCTGTGCGCCGGCTCCGGCCGCGAACATTGCCACGCCTGCAAGAAGGCGATGGCGAGCGAGGCGGCATGAGCGCGATCACCACCCAAGACGGCACGATCATCGTGTTCGACCAGGAGGTCGGCACCGTCTCGGCTTCGACCGAATCCGCTGCCCGCCGTGAAATCGAACGCCGCAAGGCAATGAAGCGGGAGAGGCGGGTATGACCAGCCTCACACCACGCCAGTCGGACGCATTGTCCTTCATCCGATCGCATCAGGCCGAGAAGGGCTTCGCACCGAGCTACGACGAGATTGCGGCAGGCCTGGGCCTGGCGTCCAAGAGCCGTGCCTTCGATCTGGTGAAGGGGCTGGAACGCCGTGGCGCGGTACGCACTCGGCCCGGCATGTTCCGCACGATCGAGATCATCGAGGAGCGGGGCGCCGAGTTTCATCTGAAAGCCGTACTGGCTGAGATCGGCCGCGAAGGGTGTGTCTATCCGACCAGCGCCTGTGTTGTTGCAGCCATGCGGTTTCTCGGAGACCGGACGCAATGACCTGGCTCTCCATCTCACTCTATGCGCTTGGCATAATCGGCGCTGCTGCGGCCGTAGGGCGGGATGTACCCGCGGGACCTGCGTGAATGGGTCGTCATCGTTTGCTGGCCGCTGGCGGTTGCCTATGCGGTCGCTTCCGTTCCGGTTTCCAAGTTTCGGGCGAGGACTCTTCGCCCATGAAAACAAGTTCAACTGCTGCGCTTTCGTCTTCGCCTGCAAGCCCTGTCGATCGCGCATCTCTCTTCGTCCCATTTCTGCCGTTCAGCATCGTGCCGTTCGGCTTAGTCGCTGTCTCTGACACCCACAGAG
>NZ_VFWS01000268.1:0-1914 GCF_006443065.1 Mesorhizobium sp. B1-1-5
CCTAGATCTATGGCATAGGCAGCCGGCAGGGCCAGGACATGCAAACCTCGAACATCGAAATCGAAGGGCTGAGCATAGCGATCCGCGAGGCAGGCCCGGCTGAAGCGCCTGCATTCCTGCTGCTGCATGGGTGGCCGCAAAGCTCCTATGCGTTCGAAGGGGTGATCGGCCGGCTGGCTACCGATTACCGGGTCGTCGCACCCGACCTGCCCTGCATCGGCGGCTCGCAAGGCATGCCTGAGGCCGGCGACAAGAGAACCCTGGCGAGGCTGATGAGAGGCGTTGCCGAGGCCTGCGGGCTGCGGCACCTCGTGGCGGCCGGTCACGATGTCGGCGGCCAGATCGTGTTCGCCCTGCTGCGCGACCATCCCGAGATCCTTTCCGGCGCGGCGATCATGAATGTCGCTGTTCCAGGTGTCGCGCCATGGGAAGAGGTCATTCGCAATCCGCGGATCTGGCACTTTGCCTTCCATGCCGTCCCGGCGCTGCCGGAAACGCTGGTGCGCGGCCACCAAAGCACCTATTTCGACTTCTTCTTCAATGTGCTTTCGAAGGATCGGACATCGATCCCGGCGCAGGCCAGGGAAATCTATGCGAGAGCCTATTCCCGGCCTGAAAGCCTCCAGGCCGGTTTCGATTGGTATCGCGCCTTCCCCGAAGATGCCAAAGCCAATGCTGCACGGCCCGCGACGCCAACAGCGATTCCGGTGCTGTATCTCAGGGGCTCGGCCGAGTCCGGCGACATCGGCGACTATGTCGAGGGCCTTAGGGCCGCCGGGCTGTCGAATGTCGAGGGCGACATCATTGCCGACAGCGGGCACTTCGTCGCCGATGAGAACCCCGAAGCGCTCGCCAGCCGCCTGGCGAGATTCCACAGGGAGATCGGCGCGGCAAGCGAAGGCCGCACAGTTCGCGCTGAATGAAATAGCCATGCACCGCCACCGCCGCCTCCTTGAGCAGCCTGGGACGCAACTGCTCGTCGCCATTGTTGCGCAGCCGGGCCAGCGTTTCTTCGACGCGCTGTCCGGCGCGGCCGAGCGCCGCCGCCTTCTCGGCAAGGACTTCATGGCCGAGCGCGTCGAAGGCGGCTTCGGCGGCCGAGGCACTGGTCAGACGGGACGGCGGGCGCAAGGACATTTTCAACCTCCTTTCGCGAAAATCATCCGGTGCGTGACGAATTCTTCGCCCGCCACCGGCGCGAAGCCAAGCCGCTCATAGAAGCCGAAGGCTTCCTGCGGCGCACGGGTGTTGAGCACGGTGAAATAGTGGCGTGCCCTGTCGACAACGGTCTCAACCAGCATGCGGCCAAGGCCGGTGCGCCGATGGCGCGCGCCGACGAACAGATGCCGGACCCGGCCATGGTCCCTGCCCTCGAAATAGGGATCGATGTTCAGCCCGCACACGCCGGCGAGTTCGCCGCCGTGCCATGCTCCGAACAGTGCCTCGCCTCTTTTCAGGAACTTGTTGCGGCCGCTTGTCCAGCCGTCGCGAAGCCGCACCAGCATCCAGTAGCCTTCCCGCCGGCTCTCTTCCATCAGCGCATCGAAGGCCGGTGTCGTCGGCCGCAGCCGTTTCAGCAGATAGTCGGTCTCATGCGTCGCGCCCATGCCGCTACTCCGCCGGCCGCGTCTCTTCCAGCACGGCTTCCTCATGATAGAGGAAGCCGCCGGACTGACGCTTCCACAGCCGCGCGTAGAGCCCGTCGAGCGCCACCAGTTCATCATGCGTGCCTTGTTCGACAATGCGGCCGCCGTCGAGCACGACGAGGCGGTCAAGCGCGGCGATCGTCGACAGCCGGTGGGCGATGGCTATGACCGTCTTGCCTTCCATCAGCCGCGTCAGGTTCTCCTGGATCGCCGCTTCTATGTCGGAATCGAGCGCGGAGGTCGCCTCGTCGAGGATCAGGATCGGCGC
>NZ_VFWS01000269.1:0-1900 GCF_006443065.1 Mesorhizobium sp. B1-1-5
ATACCATCCTCCTGAGCCGCAAGATGGCCGAGGAAGGCTACCTCGCCCATTGGGGCAATGCGGCGAAGAGATATCCGCGCGACCCGTTTTACGCTTTCGCCCAGCGCATCGTCGAGGCGAAGAAGGTGGTGCCGAGCGACAGGCTCAAGGCCTCGCGATGGGAGGGCACGACAGTGGTCAGCGGCGACCTGCCGCGGGAGATCGACTTGCTGAAGAGGGGTGAGAGCGGCGACATCGCGGTGTTCGGCGGCGCCGGCTTCGCCTCGGCGCTGATCGCGGCCAGGCTGGTCGACGAGTTCCAGCTGTTCATCAACCCGGCCGTGCTGGGTGCCGGCCGCCGCATCTTCGACCAAGGCGGGTTCGGCAGGCTGCGGCTGCTCGGCTCGAAATCCTATGCGAGCGGCATGGTGGTGAGCCGCTACGCGCCGGCCGGCTAATCGAAAGGCATTGCACTGATATCATGCCTGCCGTTGAGCTTGGGCATGGCAGTCGGCGATGCAGCACCAAGCGCGGTTGTGCCTTAGCCCCAGGGGCGAAGGGAACACGCGCCTCGATGTACTCTTGATCAACACCTTGGCCTCACCAATTCACTTCGCATCATGAAAAATGATGCCCACCGTGTGCCGCATGCCCGAGCGCAGGCGGCTGACGCCGTGGCGCAGATTGACGCGGTAATTGCCCTTGGTGCCCTGCACCGGCCGATTGTGGACGGCGAAGGAGACGGCATCGCCCTGGCGCAAGGGCACCACTTCCACCCGGCTCTGCATGCGCGGCCGCTGTTCGGTCAGGGCGAACTCGCCGCCGGTGAAATCCTCGCCGGGTTCTGAAAGCAGAACCGCCACCTGCACCGGAAAAGCGAGGTCGCCATAGAGGTCCTGGTGCAGGCAGTTGAAGTCGCCGGGCACATATTGCAGCAGAAGTGGCGTCGGCCTGACCTGGCCGGCGGCGTGGCACTGCTTGAGAAAGGCGGCATGCGTTTCGGGATAGCGCGTGGCGATGCCCATGCGTTCGTTCCACCGGTTGGCGACCTCGGCGAGCCTGGGATAGAGCGCCGTGCGCAGCCCGCCGATCAGGTCTGGCAAGGGGTAGCGGAAATAGCGGTATTCGCCCTTGCCGAAGCCGTGCCTGGCCATGTGGATATGGCTGCGGAAATGTTCCTCATGCGGATAGAGCCCGGCGAGTTGTCGGCACTCCTGCGGCGTGAGCAGCTTTTCCATCATCGCACAGCCGAAGCCGTCGAGTTCGGCGGCTAGGGCTGGCCAGTCGTAAGCGGCAACGCGTTCCTCGGCGGCTTTCACCACCGATGCCGCAACCTTGGCATGGGCGTTCATATCGCGGCCTCTTTGTCGAGCAAAGCGTGCTTGCGCTCAGTGCCCCAGCGGTAGCCGGAGGGCGTGCCGTCGGCGCGGACGACGCGGTGGCAGGGAATGCCGAGCGCGATCGCGTTAGCGGCGCAGGCCGTCGCCACGGCGCGGGCGCCGTTCGATTGGCCGAGACGCTGGGCAAGGGCGGCGTAGGTGATGGTTGCGCCGCGGCGGATGCTGCGAAGCTCGCCCCAAACTTTTTGCTGGAACGGCGTGCCGTGGCTGATGTCGAGCGGCAGGTCCAGGCCGGCGGCGGGCGTTTCGATGAAACGCGTTATCGCCGCAAGATCGCCTTGCAAGGCGGTCTCGTCCTCGACCAGCATCCTGCCGGGGAAGCGGCTGGCGAGATCCTGCGCCAGCGCCTCGGCGTCGGAGTCGATCAGGATGGCGCAGACGCCGAGGGAACCGCGCGCGGCGAGGATTTTGCCGATCGCGGATTGGGCGATGGCGTAGGTGATGGTGTCGGCGCCGGAGGCTGTCGCCGGCGTGTGGGTTTGCATGAGGTTCATTGCTTCACTCCTTCTGTGTGCCTGAAC
>NZ_VFWS01000027.1:0-52306 GCF_006443065.1 Mesorhizobium sp. B1-1-5
GAGGGGGAGATGTCCGGCAGGACAGAGGGGGACGCGAAGGATCGCGGCTTCCCTCTGTACACGGTGGCGCCGTGACCGTCGCCGCGCTCAATTCCAACCCCACCCCCGCCATCCTGCCCGGCAGCGGCGGCATGCGTGGCGCGCTCTCCGACCTCTTCTGGCGCCGGCCAAAGCTGCTCCTCCTCCTGATGCTCGCCCCGCCGGTTCTCTGGCTGGGCATCGTCTATATCGGCTCGCTGTTCGCGCTGCTCCTGCAGAGCTTCTTCTCGATCGACGAGTTTTCCGGTCTCATCAACCGCGAGTTCACGCTGAAGACCTATGGCGACCTGTTGCAGGCCGCCAATCTCGACATCATCCTGCGCACGGTGACGATGGCGGCGCTGGTCACGCTTGCCTCGGCGATCATCGCTTTCCCCATCGCCTATTACGCGGCGCGCTATGCGCGCGGCCGCTGGAAGGCGCTGTTCTATCTCGGCGTCATGCTGCCGCTGTGGTCGAGCTACCTGGTCAAGATCTATGCCTGGAAGCTGATCCTCGCCAAGGAAGGCATCCTCACCTGGCTGCTCGCCAAGCTGAACCTGCTGTGGCTGCTCGACGGCTGGCTGTCGCTCCCCGTTGTCGGCGGCAACTCGCTGTCGGTCTCCTTCACCGGCACGTTCATTGTCTTCGTCTATGTCTGGCTGCCCTTCATGATCCTCCCCGTTCAGGCGGCGCTCGAGCGGGTGCCCGGCAATCTCGTCGAGGCCTCGTCCGATCTCGGCGCCTCGCCAGGCCAGACCTTCCGCAATGTGCTGTTCCCGCTGGCGCTGCCCGGCATTGTCGCCGGTTCGATCTTCACCTTCTCGCTGACGCTCGGCGACTACATCATCCCGCAGATCATCGGCACCTCGCGGCTGTTCATCGGCCAGGCCGTCTATTCGCAGCAGGGCACCGCCGGCAACATTCCTTTGGCCGCCGCCTTCACCGTGGTGCCCATCGTCATCATGGGCTTCTATCTCTGGGGCGCCAAGCGCATGGGGGCTTTCGATGCGCTCTGACCGTGGTCAATCCGCTCCGCTCGGCCTGAAGATCGCCGCCGCCTGCGGCCTGCTCTTCCTGCATTTGCCGATCCTGCTGATCTTCGTCTATGCCTTCACGACGGAGGAAAAGAGTTTCGTGTGGCCCCCGCCGGGGCTCACCACGCAATGGTTCGCCGTCACCTGGAACCGGCCCGACGTATGGGAGGCGCTGTCGCTGTCGGTCCGCGTCGCCGCCATATCGACGGCGATCGCGCTGGTGCTGGGCACGCTCTGCGCCGCGGCCGTCTCGCAGACGCGCTTCTTCGGCCGCGAGGCCATCTCTCTGCTTGTCATCCTGCCGATCGCATTGCCCGGCATCATCACCGGCATTGCGCTGCGCTCCGCTTTCGCGCTGGCCGACGTCCCGTTCTCGTTCTGGACGATCGTGCTCGGCCACGCCACCTTCTGCGTGGTCGTCGTCTACAACAACGCCGTCGCCCGCTTCCGCCGCACCTCGGGCTCGATGATCGAGGCTTCGATGGATCTCGGCGCCGACGGTTTTCAGACTTTCCGGCATGTCGTGTTGCCGAACATCGCGACCGCGCTGCTTGCCGGCGGCATGCTCGCCTTCGCGCTGTCCTTCGATGAGGTCATCGTCACCACCTTCACCGCCGGCCAGCAGCAGACCGTGCCGATCTGGATGCTGGAGGAGCTGATCCGCCCGCGCCAGCGCCCGGTCACCAATGTCGTGGCCATGGTCGTGGTGTTGGTGACGCTGCTGCCGATCCTCTTTGCCTATTACCTGACCCGCGACGGCGATCAGATTGCGGGGAGTGGAAAATGAAAAACAGCGAATAGGGAGTAGCGAATAGCGAATAGGGAAATCGATGGCCCAACCCTACTCGCTATTCGCTACTCCCTATTCGCTCCTGTTAAGGGAGAAATCCAATGGACACCCAAATGCTGATCGGCTCGAGATTCGAGAAGGGCACTGAGGCCGAGGAGCCGATCCTCAATCCGAAGACCGGGGCGACGATCCTCAATATGCCGGAGGCTAGTCCGCTGCAGATCGAAGCCGCCGTCAGGGCCGCCGAACAGGCGTTCGTCAGTTGGTCGCGCACCACGCCGGCGCAGCGCTCTGGCTACCTGCTCAAGATCGCCGACCGCATCGAAGCCGAAGCGAAGGAGTTCGCCGCGCTTGAGGCGCTGAACTGCGGCAAGCCGATCAACGCCGTGCTCAATGACGAGATTCCGGCGATCGTCGACTGCTACCGGTTCTTCGCCGGCGCGGTGCGCTCGATGCCCGGCCAGGTGGCCGGCGAGTATATTCCAGGCCACACCTCGATGGTGCGGCGCGACCCGATCGGCATCGTCGCCTCCATCGCGCCCTGGAACTATCCGCTGATGATGATGGCCTGGAAGGTGGCGCCGGCGATCGGCGGTGGCAACACGGTGGTCTTCAAGCCGTCGGAACAGACGCCGCTGACGGCGCTGAAGCTGGCGAAGATCCTCGCCGAGATCCTGCCCGAGGGCGTCGTCAATGTGGTGCTCGGCCGCGGCGACAGCGTCGGCAACACGCTGATCAACCACCCCAAGGTCAACATGATCTCCATCACCGGCGATGTCGCAACCGGCAAAAAGGTGCTGCAGGCGGCCGCCAAGTCGGTCAAGCGCACGCATCTGGAGCTCGGCGGCAAGGCGCCGGTCATCGTCTTCGACGACGCCGACCTCGGCGCCGTGGTCAACGGTCTGCGCGCCTTCGGCTATTACAATGCCGGTCAGGACTGCACCGCCGCCTGCCGCATCTATGCCGGCAAGAAGATCTACGAAAAGCTCGTCGCCGAGCTCTCCTCGGCCGTCTCGACCATCAAGTACAACCAGCCGGACGATACCGACAATGAGATCGGGCCGCTGATCTCGCGTCGCCAGCGCGACCGTGTGTCGAGCTTCGTCGAGCGCGCTTCGGAACTGAAGCACATCGAAATCACCACCGGCGGCAAGCCGGGCGAAGGCTCCGGCTTCTATTACCAGCCGACGGTCGTCGCCGGCGCGCTCCAGGAGGACGAGATCGTGCGCCGCGAGGTGTTCGGTCCGGTCGTTTCGGTCACCCGCTTCACGGATGTCGATGAGGCGGTGAGCTGGGCGAACGACAGCGACTACGGCCTTGCCTCGTCGGTATGGACCAAGGACGTCTCGCGCGCCATGGCGACCGCTGCCCGTCTGCAATATGGCTGCACCTGGATCAACACCCATTTCATGCTGACCAACGAGATGCCGCATGGCGGCTTGAAGCAGTCCGGCTACGGCAAGGACATGTCGCTCTACGCGCTGGAGGATTACACCGCCGTCCGCCACGTCATGGTGGCGCACGGGTAGTGCAGCTTTCTCTTCTCCCCCTGTGGGAGAAGGTGGATCGGCGCGCAGCGCCGAGACGGATGAGGGGTGTTCCAGCTTGGCGCCAAGTCACCCCTCACCCGGATTGCCGGCCGGATTGCGAAGAGCAATTCGGAGGCGATCCGACCTCGGCGACGGTCCCTGTGTCGGCGGAGACAGCGTAAAACTAAGCAGCCGTCCTGCCCATCTCCGATGTAGCGGGCTTGATGTTCTGGTTGACCCGGAAGACGTTGAGGGGGTCATAGGTGCGCTTCACCTGGCTCAGCCGCTCGTGGTTTGCGCCATAGCTCGCCCGCACGCGTGCTTCTCCTTCGTCGTCCATCATGAAATTCACGTATCCGCCTTCGCCATTATGGGGATGGATGCTCGCCCAGTAATTCTTGGCCCATTTGGTGAGGTCGGCGGCCTTGCCTGGATCGGGATCGATGCCGGCGATGACCATTGACCAGGTTGCGTCGCGCGCGTTCCATGCCGTCTCGTTCTTGCCGATGCGGCGAACGGCGCCATCGATCGGGTAAAGATGCATGAGCGACAATTCGCTCGGCGCCTCGGCGGCCTGCGCGATATGGGTCGCGATGGCTTCGTCGGGAAGCGACTTGACGAAATCGCCCTTCCAATACCATTGCAGGCCTTTCGGAAGCAGCGGGTCGAACAATGCCTGCAGGGCCGGGAACGGCATCACGCCCATCCAGTTGAAGATCGGCGGGGGCAGAGTGTCGAGCAGTGGCGCCATGGCCTTGCGGCCGTCCTCCTCGGTGCCGTTATAGCAAGAAATGATGGCGCATGCGCGCTTGCCCCAGTATTCGCGCGGGAAGGGGTCGGTCGAGGGAACGGTTTTCAGGCCGACAAAAGCGCCAAGATCTTCGGGCGCCTCCGGCAGGTAGTCGCGATAGGTCTGCATGACGGCCAGCGCATCCTTGGCCTCCCAGAACACCGGACCGCCGAAGATCATGTTCACTGGATGGGCCTGGAACAGGAAGCTGGTCACGACGCCGAAATTCCCTCCGCCGCCCCGCAGCGCCCAGAACAGGTCGGGGTTCTCCGCTTTGCTGGCTGTCACCACGCTGCCGTCGGCCAGCACCAGATCGGCTTCGACCAGATTGTCGATGGTGAGGCCGTATCTGCGTGTGAGATAGCCCGTCCCGCCGCCGAGTGTTAGACCGGCAACGCCTGTGGTCGAGACGATCCCGGCCGGAACGGCCAACCCGAAAGGATGGGTGGCATGGTCCACGTCGCCCGATGTGCAGCCGGGTGCGACCCTCACGGTGCACGTTTTCGCATCGACATGGATCCCCTTCATTATCGACAGGTCGATGACGAGCCCGTTGTCGCAAATCCCCAAACCGGCGCCGTTGTGCCCGCCGCCGCGCACAGCGATCAGCAGGTCGTTGTCGCGCGCGTATTTCACAGCGGTGATCACGTCGGCGACATCGGCGCAACGCGCAATCAGCAGCGGGCGCTTTTCGATCATGCCGTTATAGACCTTGCGGGCCTCGTCATACCCGGCATCGTCACGCGCGATCACGTCTCCGCGCAGGCTTTCACGCAGTTTTGCATGGGTTTCGTCGGTCATCGATTTGCTCCCTTGATTGCGCCCATCGCCATGCGGCGTCGGCGCGACGCATTTGTTGCTTCGTTATGCCGCCTCGACGGACGGGTGCGTTGGATGGTGCAGGAACAGCACATTGCACCAATCCGGTGCGCGCCGCTTCGCCCGAAAGGACCAGCGGAGCATGGCCCAGGTGAGCCATGATATGGCGGCCAGGAGTGCCGCCGGGGTTGCCCATGCTGGGGTGCTCGGCCCCTGGCCTTGTCGATCTGGTGATAACGGGCGGCCGCTCGCGTCGCGGCCACTCGCGCCTTCGTGCTCGCCGGTGGCCTCTCAGCCCCGGCTCTTCGGTGCAGCTACTCCACGATCCGGAAGATCGTCCATTTGCTGGTGCCTGACACCACATAGGGCTCCAGCTCCTTGCCCCATTTGGCATGCGCGTCGATCTTGGCGATCTTGGCGAAGAATTCCTCCAACTTGGCCAGGCTTTCGACCTGGTGGTGCGCCTCGATCGTCGCTTCGCGCGCGCCCACGGAACCGGTCATGAGCTGGAACTTCATGTCGGCGAGCCCGACCTGCGAGCCGATCTCGCGCTCCCATTTGCGCATCAGCTCGAGCGCGGTCTGCTTGTGACCGAACTTGGCGTCGATCTGCCATCTGGCACTGAACATTTTGGTTCTCCTCCCTGATTTGCGGTTGAGCCCGCTGTTAACTATTCGTCCCAGGCCTGCACCACGGTCTGCCGCGCGATCCGCCCGTTCTTCAGCTCCACCATCGCCGCGCAGTACACTTTCGTGCCGTCCGGATAGGCGCAGGCTTGCATAAAGGCGAGGTTGTCCCCCTCGGTAATGGTGGTATCCACCTTGTGCGTCATCGCCCGGCTGCAGATGTCATCCCAGAAGGTGCTGATCGCCGCCCGGCCGCGGATCTCGCGCGGTTTGCTCGGCGGATTGTTGCGGTCGATCACCCGCACCAGCGCGTCGTCATTGTAGAAGCTCGATAGGAGCTTGCCGTCACGGCCTTCGATCGCCTTCTTGATCGCCGCGCCGTCCACTGTCTGTGTCTTGGTCAGCATGTCGTCCTCCATGTGCCCATCGTCTGGGCGGTTGATATGCGAAAGTGCCGCCCGGCGCTTGGTGCCGGGCAGGGGTTTTTTCACTGCGACTTGGTTTTGACTGCCGCGAACAGGTCGTCGGTCTGCTTCTTGAAGGTCGCCAGGTCGACCTGGCTGCCGTTGAGCATCGTCGACCAGTGGCGGACGATCGCCGCCATCGCGATGGCCTCCTTGATCTCCTCGTCGCTCGCGCCGTTCGCCTTGGCCGCCAGCGTGTGGAAATAGATGCAGTACTGGCAGGGGATCTGCGAGGCGACCGCGAGACCCATCAGCTCCTTGGTCTTGCCGTTGAGGGCGGTGTTCGGATTGAGCTGCACGCCCTTGATTTCGGCCCATGCGCCGGCGACCGCCACATCGGGCAAAATCTTGAACATGTCCGGCACCGTGCCGAGCGTGGCCTGGATGTCCTTGTAGGCGGCGGTAGCCGAAGCGTCTTCGGCCATCGCGGGGGTGATGGCCAGCAATGCGCCCGCGGCAAATGCCAGCAATCCGATCTTGCGACTGAGTTTCAGCATTTCATCCTCCATTTGGCGGGGCCTTTTCGGCGACATCGCCCAGCCCGCATGGGAAGAATTGATACCTCTTAGGGCGCCTCGACCGCTTCGCCCGAAAGCGCCATGGCTCTCATGGCCCGTCCGGGCCAGCATGTCTGGCCGAGAACGCCGCCGCCGCCGCCCGCGACGGCAGGTCGAGCTTGAGCAGTATGTTGGCGACATGGCGCTTGACCGTGTGCTCGCTGAGGCTGAGCTCGGCGGCGATCGCGGCATTGCTCTTGCCGTCGGCGATCAGGCTCACCACCTCGCTTTCGCGAGCTGTCAGCGCCGTCGGCTCGGCCGGCTTGGGCTTGGGACGGCAGGCCGGCTCCAGATGCTGCTCCGACGTCGCAAGAACCGCCGGCATGGGCTCGTCCAGCTCGTCGAGGCTGACGCGGCCGGCATCGACGAAGTGCAGGCCGGAACCTGTCGCAAGATCGGCGACCAGCCGCGAGGCGAGGATATCGCCGCGCCCGGCATGCGCGGCGAGTTGCATTGTCACCCGTGCCGTCAGCCCGACCGGCTGGCCGCGCATTTCGGTCTCGCCGACATGCACGCCTTGCGCGCTCGCCACGCCGATCTGCTGCGCCGCCTCGCGCAATGCCGCGGCGCAGCGCACGGCGCGCGCCGGCCCATCGAAGCGCGACATCATCAATTCGCCATGCGTGCCGGCCGTCCGGCCGCCATGGCGGCCGACCAGAAGCCGCCAGGTTTCCTGGAAGCGCTGGCTGCGCTCGCTCCACATACGATCGCCGAGCCTGGCCGTGTCGTAGATGCGCGTCACCAGCAGCGCCGCCAGCACGCGCTCGGTGTCGGCCACCGCCGGCTCGCCGGTGAGGCATTCCTCGATCAGGTCGGCAACCCGATCGACATCGCCGGTCCAGATCGGATGATCGCGCCCGGCTATCTCGACCAGCCGGGCATGCGGGATCTTCTTCGCGAGGAAGCGGCTGGCGTCAGGGTCGACACGGACGTCGTTGCGGCGATGGATGAGCAGCGTCGGCGCGCTGATCATCGCCAGGATGCCGCGCACGTCGATATCGGCGTTCATGCGGGCAAGGGCTGCCGCGGCGGTCGGGCTGGCCGACAGCCGCTCGAACCGGGCCCACCACTGGGCGAAATGCGCATCGTCGACCCGGCCGGGCGCGAAATTGGGCAAGGTGGCGCCGGTGCCCCACGCTGTCTCCGCCGTCTCGATGAAGGCCTCAAGCCGCTCCGGCGGCATCACCCATTTGTGGAAATGCGCATAGCCGCCATAAAGCACCAGCGCGCGCGTCCGCTCCGGATAGGTGGCGGCGAACAGCATCGCCATCGGCGCGCCTTCCGAGGCGCCGAGGATCGCCGCGCGGCCGCTGCCGGCGGCGTCCATCACGGCGCGCACGTCGTCCATGCGGGTCTCCAGGCTCGGCAGATGACGGGTATCGACACGGTCGGAGAGTCCGGTGCCGCGCTTGTCGAACAGGATCAGCCGCGAGAAAGCCGAAAGCCGTTTCAACAGGCGGCTGTAGCCTTCGTCTTCCCAGTGCAGGTCGAGATTGGAGATGAAGCCCGGCACGAACACAAGATCGAACGCACCCTGGCCGACCACCTGATAGGCGATCCGCACGTCCCCGCTGCGGGCATATCGCGTCTCGATCGGCCTCACGAGTTCTTCCGCCCGGCCCGACGATTTCCGATCGTCAAACATAGCAGAGCCGCGCCGATAGCGGCAGCTTAAATTTTAGCAGAAAGAAATATAAGGCCGCCCGGTCGCTACGCTATTTTTGCGAAGCGGCGATATCGGCCGGGAAGGCCGTAAGCCCAAGCTTCATGTCGGCCTCCGCGGGGCTGATCGGCCGCTTGATCTTGGCCGAGGCAGCGATCACGAGCTCGTCGAAATTCTCGGTGCCGGCGTCGAGCATCTCGAAGAACTGGCGCCGCATCCGCGGCTCCCAGAACTTGTTGATGTGCTCGGCAACGCCGGCAATGCCTTCCTCGCGCGGTTTCGAATGGAAGAAGGCGGCGATCTGGTTGGCCATGCGCACCAGCTTTTCCCTGGTGCTGGCGATGTGGTCTTCGTCATGCGACATGCTTGGCAACTCCGGAAGCCACCCGTTCAGGGTGGGTGAAAATATCGAAATCGTCGCCGCGAACCAGCGCCACCAGTGTCATGCCGGCGGCCTCGGCCGTGCGAATGGCGAGCGCCGTCGGCGCCGAAACCGCCATGATGATCGCGGCGCCGATGGCGGCCGACTTCTGCACCATCTCCACCGAGACGCGCGAGGTCACCACGACGGCGCCGCTCGCACCGTCGATGCCGGCCTTGGCCAGCGCGCCGGCCAGCTTGTCCAGCGCGTTGTGACGGCCGACATCCTCCCGCGCCATGACGATGCCCTTGCCGGGAACGTAGAAGCCGGCGGCATGCACCGCGCCCGTCTCTTTATGCAGCGGCTGCTGCTTCGACAGCAGGCGGACGGCGCTTGTTATATCTTCCGACTGAAGCGTAAGTCGCGACGCACCAACGGCATCGACTGAGCGCATCGCCTCCTCGATGGATTCGATGCCGCACAGCCCGCAGCCGACCGGCCCGGCCAGCCTGCGCCGCCGCGCCTGGAAACGCGTGTTGGCCTTGTCCTTCAGCCTTATCTGGATGTCGATGCCGGCGCCGAGGTCCTCGACCTCGATCGCCTCGATCTCTGCCGGGTCGGCGATGATGCCTTCGGTCAGCGAGAAGCCGAGCGCGAAATCCTCGAAATCGGCGGGGCTCGCCATCATCACCGCATGCGTGGTGCCGGCATAGGAGAACGCCACCGGCGTCTCTTCCGGCACCATGCGGTTCGCGGCCGCGGTGCCGCCGGCGCGGTGCGCGAGACGAGAGATCTGGGAAATGGCGGGGCGTTCTTTCGTCACGAGGCGCGCCTCCCTGTACTGCCCATCCTTCGCAGCAACTCGCGCCTTTCCTCTCCCCCGTCGATCGGGGGAGAGGTGTCGAGCGAAGCTCGACGGAGTGGGGGTCGATCAGCCGTCAAGATTGAAGCTCGTGCCTCGACACACCTACTCCGCCGCTTCCAGCGGGGCGATGCGCCGGCTCTGCTTGGCCTGCTCGTTATAGTCCTTCTGCCAGTCGGTCGGGCCGTTGGACGGCGCCACCTGCACCGCGGTGACCTTGTATTCCGGACAGTTGGTCGCCCAGTCCGAGAAGTCGGTCGTGATGACGTTGGCTTGCGTGTCCGGGTGGTGGAAGGTCGTGTAGACGACACCCGGCGAGACGCGGTCGGTGATCAGCGCGCGCAGTGTCGTTTCACCCGAACGGCTTGCCAGTCGGACCCAGTCGCCCTCGTGCACGCCGCGGACTTCGGCGTCGTGCGGATGGATCTCCAGCCGGTCCTCGGCATGCCATGCGACGTTTTCGGTGCGCCTTGTCTGCGCGCCGACATTATATTGCGACAGGATACGTCCGGTGGTCAGCAGCAGCGGATAGCGCGGACCGGTCCGCTCGTCCGTCGCCACATATTCGGTGCGGATGAACTTGCCCTTGCCGCGCACGAAGCCGTCGACATGCATGATCGGCGTGCCGAGCGGCGCCTTCTCGTTGCACGGCCACTGCACCGAGCCGACGCGGTCGAGCAGTTCGAACGAGACGCCGGCGAAGCTCGGCGTCGTCTGGGCGATCTCGTCCATGATCTGCGAGGGATGGGTATAGTTCCAGTCGAGCCCGATGGCGCGGGCAAGCTCCTGCGTCGCTTCCCAGTCGGCATAGCGCGCCTTCGGCTCAATGACCTTGCGCACCATGTTGATGCGGCGCTCGGCATTGGTGAATGTGCCGTCCTTTTCGAGGAAGGTCGAGCCCGGCAGGAAGACATGCGCGTAGTTCGCCGTCTCGTTGAGGAAGAGGTCGTGCACGACCACGCATTCCATCGCGGCGAGGCCGCCGGCGACATGCTTGGTGTCGGGATCGGACTGCAGGATGTCCTCGCCTTGGATGTAGATGCCCTTGAACGAACCGTCGACGGCGGCGTCCAGCATATTGGGGATACGCAGGCCCGGCTCATCGTCCAGCTTCACGCCCCACAGGCTCTCATAGATGTCGCGCACCGCTTCGCCCGAGATGTGGCGGTAGCCCGGCAATTCATGTGGGAACGAGCCCATGTCGCAGGAGCCCTGCACGTTGTTCTGGCCGCGCAGCGGGTTCACACCGACGCCCGGACGGCCGATATTGCCCGTAGCCATGGCGAGGTTGGCGATGGCGATCACCGTGGTGGAGCCCTGGCTGTGCTCCGTCACGCCGAGGCCGTAGTAGATCGCGCCATTGCCGCCCTTGGCGTACATGCGCGCGGCACCCCGGATGAGTTCCGGATCGACGCCCGAGAGCTTGCCGACCACCTCAGGGCTGTTCTCCGGCAGGGCGACGAAGGACACCCAGTCCTGGAACTCGGCCCAGTCGCAGCGCTCGCGGATGAAGGCCTCGTCGAACAGGCCTTCGGTGACGATGACATGCGCCAGCGCCGTCAGCACCGCCACGTTGGTGCCGGGCTTCAAGGGCAGGTGGTAGTCGGCTTCGATATGCGCCGACTTGACCATCTCGGTGCGGCGCGGATCGAGCACGATCAGCTTGGCGCCCTGGCGCAGCCGCTTCTTCAGCCGCGAGGCGAACACCGGATGGGCCGAAGCCGGATTGGCGCCGATGACGACGGCGACATCGGTGAACTCGACCGAATCGAAATCCTGCGTGCCGGCCGAGGTGCCGTAGGTCTGGCCGAGCCCGTAGCCGGTCGGCGAGTGGCAGACGCGCGCGCAGGTGTCGACATTGTTGTTGCGGAAGCCCTGCCGCACCAGCTTCTGGACGAGATAGGTTTCCTCATTCGTGCAGCGCGAGGACGTGATGCCGCCGATCGCGGTGCGTCCATACTGATACTGGATGCGGCGGAATTCCTTCGCCGTATGGGCGATCGCCTCTTCCCAGCTCACTTCGCGCCACGGATCGGTGATCTTCTCGCGGACCATCGGCGACAGGATGCGATCCTTGTGCGTGGCATAGCCATAGGCAAAACGGCCCTTGACGCAGCTATGGCCGTGGTTCGCCTTGCCGTCCTTGTAGGGCATCATGCGGATGACTTCGTCGCCCTTGACCTCCGCCTTGAACGAGCAGCCGACGCCGCAATAGGCGCAGGTGGTGACGGCAGAGCGCTCCGGCATGCCCTTCTCGAGCACGGTCTTTTCGCGCAGCGCGTCGGTCGGGCAGGCCTGCACGCAGGCGCCGCAGGAGACGCATTCGGAGGCGATGAAGTCCTCATGCATACCGGCGACCATGCGCGATTCGAAGCCGCGGCCCTCGATGGTCAGCGCGAAGGTGCCCTGGACCTCTTCGCAGGCGCGCACGCAGCGCGAGCAGACGATGCACTGTGCCGGGTCGTAGGTGAAATAGGGGTTGGATTCGTCACGCGCGATGTAGTCGACGGCCAATGAGCCATGGCCGGGCGCGACGCCGCCCTCTTGCTTGACATGGTTGCGGCCTTCGACGCCGTAGCGGTTCTCGGCAAGGCCGACCGACTTCGCCACCGCGTCGAACTCGCTGGCGCCGGTTCCGGCCTTCTCGTTCCAGCCGGTCGGATGGTCGGAGACATAGAGCTCCATGACGCCGCGGCGGATGGCGTCCAGCCGGTCGGACTGCGTGCGCACCACCATGCCTTCGCCGACCGGCGTCGTGCAGGAGGCCGGCGTGCCGCCGCGTCCTTCGATCTCGACCAGGCAGACGCGGCAGGAGCCGAAGGAGTCCAGCATATCGGTGGCGCAGAGTTTCGGGATCTCGACCCCGCCCTCCATCGCCGCGCGCATGATCGACGTGCCTTCCGGCACGGTGATGCTTTGCCCGTCGACGGTCAGCGTGATCTGCTTCGTCGCGTTCGACTCCGGCGTGCCGTAGTCGATCTCTTGGATGAGTGTCGGGAAGTCGGCCTTGATGTTCATCTGCCAGCTCCTATTCAGCAGCCACGCGCGCCGGCGCGGGCTTGAAATCCTCGGGGAAATGCGTGATCGAGCTCATCACCGGGTAGGGCGTGAAGCCGCCCAGCGCGCAAAGCGATCCGAACTTCATCGTGTTGCAGAGGTCGGTGACCAGAGCGAGGTTCTTCTCCGCCTCGATGCCCGCGGCGACCTTGTCCAGAACCTCGACGCCGCGGGTCGAGCCGATGCGGCAGGGCGTGCACTTGCCGCAGCTTTCGATGGCGCAGAACTCCATGGCGAAGCGCGCCTGCTTCAGCATGTCGGCCGTGTCGTCGAACACGGTGATGCCGGCATGGCCGATCAGCCCGTCGCGCTTGGCGAATTCCTCGTAGTCGAAGGGCGTGTCGAACAAAGCGCGCGGGAAATAGGCGCCGAGCGGGCCGCCGACCTGCACCGCCTTCACTGGACGGCCGGAAGCCGTGCCGCCGCCGATGTCATCGACGATCTCGCCCAGCGTCAGGCCGAAAGCCGTCTCGAACAGGCCGCCATGCTTGACGTTGCCGGCGATCTGGATCGGAATCGTACCACGCGAGCGGCCCATGCCGAAATCTTTGTAGTAGGCAGCGCTCTTGTCCATGATTACAGGCACCGAGGCCAGGCTGATCACGTTGTTGATCACCGTCGGCTTGCCGAACAAGCCTTGGATCGCGGGCAGCGGCGGCTTGGCGCGCACCACGCCACGCTTGCCCTCGAGGCTGTTGAGCAGCGAGGTTTCCTCGCCGCAGACATAGGCGCCGGCGCCGACGCGGATTTCCATGTCGAAGGCGTTGGGCGAGCCCAGCACGTTGATGCCCAGCACGCCCGCCTTGCGGGCGATAGCGACCGCCTTGTTCATCGTCGCTACCGCGTGCGGATATTCCGAGCGGATATAGACGAAGCCCTTGGTCGCGCCGGTGGCGATGCCGGCGATCGCCATGCCTTCGATCAGCACGAATGGATCGCCTTCCATGATCATGCGGTCGGCGAAAGTGGCGCTGTCGCCTTCGTCGGCGTTGCAAACGATGTATTTCTGCTCGCCAACCGTATCCAGCACCGTCTTCCACTTGATGCCGGTCGGGAAGCCGGCGCCGCCGCGGCCGCGCAGGCCGGAGTCGGTCACCTGTTTCACGATGTCCGCGGGCGCCATCGCCACTGCATTTTGCAGTCCGTTCAGGCCGCCATGCGATTTGTAGCTGTCGAGTGACAGCGGATCGATGATGCCGCAGCGCGCGAAGGTCAGCCGCGTCTGCTTGGCGAAGAAGGGGATCTTGTCGGGCGAGCCCAGCCAGCGCTTGTGATGGCCGCCCTTGAGGAAGCCGCTGTCGAACAGGCTCTTGACATCGGACGGCTTGACCGGCCCGTAGGCGACGCGGCCCTCAGCCGTCGCCACCTCGACCATCGGCTCCAGGAAATAGGCGCCGCGCGAGCCGTTGCGCACGATCTTGGCTTCGACGCCGCGCTCCTTGAGCTCCTTCTCGATCGCTTTGGCGACCTTTTCGGCGCCGAGCGCCAGCGCGCCGGAATCTGCCGGGATATAGATGCGCGGGATCATGAACGTACCTCCGCGACGATCTCTTCGATCTTCTCGTCATCGAGCCGGCCGATAACTTCGCCATCGAGCATCGCCGACGGCGAGCAGGCGCAAAGCCCGAGGCAATAGACCGGTTCCAGTGTAACCGATCCGTCGCGGGCGGTCTCGTGGAAATCGATGCCGAGCAACTGCTTGACCTTGGCCGCGACGGCCTCCGAGCCCATCGACTGGCAGGCTTCCGCCTGGCAGAGCTTCAGCACGTGCCGGCCGGCAGGCTTGGCGCGGAAATCGTGATAGAAGCTGACCACGCCGTGCACCTCGGCCCGCGACAGGTTCAGCCCATCGGCGATCACCGGCAGCGCGTCCTTCGGAACGTGGCCGAACTCTTCCTGTATGCTGTGCAGGATCGGCAGCAACGGGCCTTCAAGGCCCTTCATCTCGTCAATGATCGCCGCCGTGCGCGACGCGATCTCGGTACTTGCGGCCTGCATGGTCACGCAGCGCCCTCCCTGGTCGTGGCGGCCAATGTATGTCACCCCGGAATATAGAGCGGTTTCGGGGCAACGACATGCATAGGGCGCAATATCGCTAAGTCCTTACGAAATCAGAGGAAACCTCCGAAATCAATAAAGCGCTCCCGTCGCTTGATAGAAATTTTCTATCGAAATCAGGCAGCTCGCATGGTCTAGCCTAGCGGTGGGCGCGGAAATCGTCCGCCAGCGCCATCGCCTCGTCCAGCAGCGCCTGCACCAGCGGCGTGTGCGGCTCGCGCGGCGCCGCCACCAGCCCGACCGTATGGCTGGCGTCCGGCTCGACGATCGGGATGGCGCGGATCGGCTCGGAAAAGCCGAACGTTTCCGCAAGGTTGAGCGGCATGATCGACGACCATTTGCCGGTACGGATATGCGAGAACAGCACGATCATCGAATTCGATTCCAGCGTCGGCCGCACCTGCACGCCGGCTTCCGCCAGATGCTGGTCGATGATGCGCCGGTTCTGCATGTCCGGCGTCAGCAGGCAGAGCGGCAGCTGGCTGATCTCGGCCCACGACACTTTGTCGCGGTCGGAATAGGGGTTCCCGACCGCGGTGATCAACTGATAGCGCTCGTCATAGAGCGGCACGCTGGTGACGCGCCCGAGCGGCTCGTTGTCGAGATAGGTGATGCCGGCATCGACGTCGAAATTGCCGAGCAGCGACAGCACCTCGATGGATGTGCGCGACAGCACCGAGAAGGTGACTCCCGGATGCTTTTCGCGGAATGGCGTCGTCAGCCGCGCCACCATGGCGAGCGCCGTCGGGATCGCGGCGATGCGGATGCGCCCGGACAGCCCGTGGCGCGCCGCGCGCATCTCCTCGCGCATCGTGCGTGAGTCGCCGACGATGCGGCGCGCCCAGCCCAGCACCTGCTTGCCTTCCGGCGTCAGGCCCTGGAAGCGCGAACCGCGCAGCACCAGCATGACGCCCAACTGGCCCTCGAGCTGCTTGATGCCGGCCGATAAGGTCGGTTGGGTGACGCCGCACACCTCCGCGGCCCGGCCGAAATGCTCCTCCTTGGCCAATGCGATGAAGAATTCCAGCTTGTCGATCATGCCGTCCGATCCGCCGCGGTTCGCCCAAGGTCGGGGAAATCGCGTTGCTTCGCAAGACGCATACGCAATCGGCCTCGTCCACATTTTTGAGCCGGCTATCTGTCTTCCCGCGCCGCGCATGGCGTTAGTGGGATGGGGACGACATGCGGGGTGGGTTTCGCAAGCTGTTGCCGCGCGAGGATCGCTTCTTCGATATGTTCGAGCGGCATTCGCGCACCGTGGTCGGCTGCGCCGAGGCCATCGAGCAGCTTCTCCAGGGCAAGGACATCGACCGCTGGTGCCAAAAGTCGACTTTCTCGCCACAAGGCTGGCCGGATGACGGGTTCCGGCTCCGCCTGAGAGTGGGCGCTATTTGCCCACCAGGTTCAGGATGTTGCCGTCGGGATCCTTGAACCAGGCCACCTTCATGCCCGAGCCGACATGGATGTCGCCTTCGAGCGACAGGCCGGGCATATCATAGTGTTCGAAGGTGACGCCCTTCGACCGCAGCGATTTGACGATTTCGCCGATCCGGTCGCCGACCGCCCAGGTTGCGGCCGTCGCCTTGTTGGTGCCGGCGAATTGCGAGCGATAGACATTGAGGAGCGTGTCACCGCTTTTGTAGACGATCAGCTCGCCATCCATGTCGTCCACTTGGCTGAGGCCCAGCGTGCCCTCGTAGAACGCCTTTGCCTTGGCGATGTCCTTCACCGCGAGATTGGCTGTCACATTGCTGTTTTCAAGCATGACCGTCTTCCTTCTCCGGTTGTCGTGATGGCGATGGAGATAGCGCGGGCGCACCGTTTGGCTATGACCGGGCCCGAATCTGCGCCGCGGCCGTGGCCAAATCCGACACCATCCGTCGCTTTCCGGGGCACGCCGGGCGAGCCGTTGCGCCAGGGCTTGGTTCTGCCGGCAAACTGCACTATCTGGAACGCCAAACGCCGAGGAAAGATCATGACCGTTACCAAGGAATCCGTCGTCGAGCGCCTGAAGACGGTGAACGGACCGGACTTCACCGGCAACATCGTCGATCTCGGCATGGTCTCGGAGATTTTCATCGCCGATTCCAAAGTCTTCTTCTCGATCACCGTGCCCGCCGCCCGCGCCCAGGAGCTGGAGCCGTTGCGTGCCGCGGCCGAGCGCGCAGTGAAGGCCATCCCCGGCGTCGCCAGCGCCGTCGTCGCGCTGACGGCGGAGAAGAAGGGCGGCGGCATGGAAGCGCCGGTTCCGCTGCGCCCGGCTGCCCCGCTGCCCGCCGCTCCGCAGCCGGCGCCGCAGCGTCCCGCGCCGCACGCGCCCGCGTCGCAAAGCCATGGCAGGCGCGGCGTGCCCGGCATCGACGCCATCATCGCGGTCGCCTCCGGCAAGGGCGGCGTCGGCAAGTCGACCACCGCGGTCAACCTTGCGCTCGGCCTTGCCGCCAACGGGCTGAAGGTCGGCGTGCTCGATGCCGACATCTACGGCCCGTCCATGCCCAGGCTGCTCAACATCCACGGCCGGCCGCAGACCGTCGACGGCAAGGTGCTGAAGCCGATGCAGAATTACGGCCTCAAAGTGATGTCGATGGGCTTCCTCGTCGATGAGGAGACGCCGATGATCTGGCGCGGCCCGATGGTGATGTCGGCGTTGACGCAAATGCTGCGCGAGGTCGAATGGGGTCCGCTCGACGTGCTGGTGGTCGACATGCCGCCCGGCACCGGCGATGCCCAGCTCACCATGGCTCAGCAGGTGCCGCTCGCCGGCGCTGTCATCGTCTCGACGCCGCAGGATCTGGCGCTGATCGACGCCCGCAAGGGCCTCAACATGTTCAAGAAGGTCGATGTGCCGCTGCTCGGCATCGTCGAGAACATGAGCTACTTCCTCGCTCCCGACACCGGCAAGCGCTACGACATTTTCGGCCATGGCGGCGCGCGCCGCGAGGCCGAGCGCCTGGGCGTCACCTTCCTCGGCGAGGTGCCGCTGGAAATGGGCATCCGCGAAAGCTCGGATGCCGGCACCCCGGTCGTCGCCTCCAAGCCGGAGGGCGCGGAGGCAAAGATCTACCGCGATATTGCCAGCAAGGTCTGGGAAAGGGTCCAGGAAGAGCGCGGCGCCGCTGAAGCCGCCGTGCCGAGCATCGTGTTCGAATAAACGCCTCTTCCTTTGAGGATCAGGCGCCGACCTTCTCGCCGAACGTCGAGAAGAACTGCCCTGCCAATTTCTTCGATGTCGATTGGATCAGCCGGCTGCCGAGTTGAGCGATCTTGCCGCCGACCTCGGCCTTGGCGGCGTATTTGAGCACTGTCGAGTCCGCCCCGTCGGCGGTCAGCGTCACGTCGGCGCCGCCCTTGGCGAAACCGGCAACGCCGCCCTTGCCTTCGCCCTGGATGGTGTAGGAATGCGGTGGCTTGAGGTTTTTCAGCGTGACTTCGCCGTTGAAGGTCGCCTTGATCGGGCCGATCTTGAGCACCACGGTCGCCGCCATGGCGGTGTCCGAATTCTTCTCGAGGCTCTGGCAGCCGGGAATCGCCTCCTTCAGGATCTCCGGGTCGTTAAGGGCCTCCCACACTTTCGCGATAGGTGCGGCGATCCGCTCCTCGCCTTCGATCACCAAAGCCATCAAGACCTCCCGCATTGCTGATGCCGGTTGGTCGTAGCGCGCGGCCCGAAACAAGTCTATCGCACCAAAGTCCGGGTTCCGGCTGCGCCTGCCTCTTGCCTGCATGGACGCATTGTCCTATCGATTTGTCATACAAATACGGAGACCACCATGGCAGGCGCCCCCACCAAGAAGAAGAAATTTCGCTCGCAGGAGTGGTTCGACAATCCCGACAATCCGGGCATGACGGCGCTCTATCTCGAGCGCTACCTAAATTACGGCCTGACCCGCGCCGAGCTGATGTCGGGCAAGCCGCTGATCGGCATCGCGCAGACCGGTTCCGATCTTTCGCCCTGCAACCGGCATCACCTCGAGCTCGCCAAGCGCGTGCGCGAGGGCATCGTCTCGATGGGCGGCATCCCATTCGAGTTCCCCTGCCATCCGATCCAGGAGACCGGCAAGCGCCCGACGGCCGCGCTCGACCGCAACCTTGCCTATCTCAGCCTGGTCGAAGTGCTCTACGGCTATCCGCTCGACGGCGTCGTGCTGACCATCGGCTGCGACAAGACGACGCCTGCCTTGCTGATGGCGGCGGCCACCGTCAACATTCCGGCGATCGCGCTTTCGGTCGGCCCGATGCTGAATGGCTGGCACAAGGGCAAGCGCACCGGTTCGGGCACCATCGTCTGGGAATCGCGCCAGCGGCTGTCGGCCGGCGAGATCGACTATGACGAATTTATGGACATCGTCGCCTCCTCGGCGCCGTCGACCGGCTATTGCAACACCATGGGCACGGCGACCACGATGAATTCGCTGGCCGAGGCGCTCGGCATGCAACTGCCGGGCTCGGCCGCTATCCCGGCCCCGTATCGCGAGCGCGGCCAGATTTCCTACGAGACGGGCAAGCGCATCGTCGAGATGGTGCATGAGGACCTGAAACCGTCCGACATCATGACCCGCGAGGCGTTCGAGAACGCCATCGTCGTCAACTCGGCCATCGGCGGCTCGACCAATGCGCCGATCCACCTCAACGCCATCGCCCGCCATCTCGGCGTGCCGCTCGACAATGACGACTGGCAGAAGATCGGCCTCGACATCCCGCTGCTGGTCAACCTGCAGCCGACGGGCGAGTATCTCGGCGAGGACTATCACCATGCCGGCGGCGTGCCGGCGGTCGTCGCCGAACTGATGAAGGGCGGCCTGCTGCCGCATCCCGATGCCGTCACCGCCAACGGCAGGTCGATGGGCGACAATTGCCGGGATGCCGTCAACGAGAATCACGACGTCATCCGCGGCGCCGACAAGCCGCTCAAGGCCAATGCCGGCTTCATCAACCTCAAGGGCAACCTGTTCGATTCCGCCATCATGAAGACCAGCGGCATCTCGCCCGAATTCCGTGAGCGCTACCTCTCCAACCCGAACGACCCGGAAGCCTTCGAGGGCAACGCCATGGTCTTCGACGGGCCGGAGGATTATCACGCCCGCATCGACGATCCGGCGCAGGGCATCGACGAGCACACGATCCTGTTCATGCGCGGCGCCGGTCCGGTTGGCTATCCGGGCGGCGCCGAGGTGGTCAACATGCAGCCGCCGGCCTACCTGATCAAGAAGGGCATCCACGCCCTTGCCTGCATCGGTGACGGCCGGCAGTCCGGCACGTCGGGCTCCCCGTCGATTCTCAATGCCTCGCCTGAAGCCGCGATCGGCGGCGGGCTGGCGCTGCTCAAGAGCGGCGACCGCGTCCGCATCGACCTGAAAAAGGGCACGGCCAATATCCTCGTCAGCGACGAGGAAATCGCCAAGCGGCGCGCCGCGCTGCAGGCCAATGGCGGCTATCACTATCCCCAGCACCAGACGCCATGGCAGGAGATCCAGCGCAGCATGGTCGACCAGTTCTCGGCCGGCATGGTGCTGAAACCGGCGGTGAAATACCAGGACGTCGCCCATACCAGCGGCGTGCCGCGCGACAATCACTAAGCTTATATGTTCGGCCAATAAAAAGGGCGGCTTGCCGACGGCGGGCCGCCCTTTTCTGTTGCCCTTGTTTCACCTCCCAGGAACCCACAGATAAGCTCGACCTCGGCAGTTCAGGAAGGGACAGATCATCGTGGCGAAACGGCGTTCTTCCCTCGGCTTTCTCGGCATGTTCGGCCGCTCCGGCGATCTGCGCCAGCTCGACGACGCGTTGCGTGCGGCCGACCTGCATCCGGCGCTGGTACCCGAGGGCGTGAAACTCACCATCGTCAACCTGATGAACGACCGCTGGCCCGATGAGCCGCCGGCGGACGCCTATGGATCCGTGGCGCAGCTCTGCGGCTATTGCGTCGCCGGACGCCATGTGTTCGAGCAGGCCAATGGCCGCGAGCCGACGTTGCAGGTCGAGCGCCGCATCGAGGCGGCGTTGGAGGCCGGCGACAGTTTCGATGCGCAGATCGTGCTGATGACGCTGCACGCCAAGCTGATCAACGCCGAGGTCGTCGAGCGCTACGGGCTGAGGGCGGAATGATCCGACGAACAGGATGCGTTGAGATTTCGGTCAGGCCGAGTCGAAAATGGTGGGTTCCGAGAACTGGCCTACGCCGGGCCGTAGCCTTCATAGAGCGGAGACGCTTATGACAGCTTCGGCCGGCGAAGGCCGGAGCGGAGCGTACTTAAAGTACGTGAGCACCGGAAGCACAGCCGCCATTTGCAGGCCGGCCTCACCGGAATATCAATGCGTCCTAGCCGCCCATCTTGTTGCGCGGCAACTTGATCATCTCGCCGAAGCGGGCGCGCAATTTGTCGTCCAGCAGGCGCGAGACGTGGCGCGGGAAGCGCTCGGCAAGCACACGCTTCTTCTCCGCGATCGCCCGCGACAGGATGTCGGGCCGGCCTTTCTCGTTCCATTCCTTGGGCGAGAAACGGTCGCCGACGGCGGGATAGAAATATTCCGTCTGCATCAGCTTCAGCGTCTGATCGTTGCCAAGATAGTGCCCAGGGCCCTTGAGGCAGACATCGGCGATGGTGTCGATCGACAGCGCGTCGTCCGTCACCTCGATGCCGCGCACGCAGCGCAGGCAATGTCCGAGCATGTCGTTGTCGATGATCAGGCTTTCGAGGCAGAAGCCGAGCAGCGAGGCATGCATGCCGGCCGATTCATAGACCAGGTTCAGGCCGGACAAGCCCGCCATGACATTGGTGATGCCCTTCTCGTAGCCGGCCTGGATGTCGGGCAGCTTCGAGTCCGACATGCCGGCTGCCGAGCCGCCGGGCAGGTCGTAATATTGCGCCATCTGGGCGCAGGCCGCGGTCAGCACTGCTTGCTCCGCCGAGCCGCCCGACATGGCGCCGGTCCTGAGATCGGAGACGAACGGCCAGGTGCCGAAGATCGCCGGATGTCCAGGCTTGACGGCATTGACATAAACCAGGCCCATCAGCACTTCCGCGACCGCTTGCACGACGGCGCCGGCAATGGCGGCAGGTGCCGTGGCGCCGGCCTGGCCGGCCGACAGAAGCAGGATCGGAATGCCGCCTTCGACGCAGGCCTCCAACACTCCGCAGGCGTCCTCGGCGAACTTCATCGGCGGCACGACGAAGCAGTTCGAGTTCGACACGAACGGCCGCGCCCGGAAATTCTCCTCCCCGCCGGCGATCGCATAAAGCATTTCCAGCGCCGGCTTGACGTTCTCGCGCACCGTGAACGAGGTGCCGACATGCTTGGACGTCCCCATCACGCAGGCATAGAGCGTGTTGAAATCCATATCGAGCGGGTCGGGAATGTCGCGCGGCACCATGGTGCGCTGGAAGAAGTGGATGTTGTCCAGCCCGTCGACGAGACGGGCGGCGTCGTAGAGGTCCTGCAGCAGCGATTCGCGATATTCGCGCTTCTCGACATCGACCAGATGCACCGCCGCGCCCGCCGTGCCGTAATGCACGCGTTTGCCCTGGATCAGCATGTCGTGCTTCGGATCCTGGCCATGGAGGGTGAAGTTGCGCGCGGCTTGTCTGATTGTGTCCAGCACCAAGGCGCGCGGCAGCCGGACGCGGCCGTCGTCGCCATAGGTAGCACCCACCCGGGTCAGCGCCTCGATGCAGGACGGGATGGCATTGGCGAAGCCGACCGTTTCCAAGAGCGTCAGCACCGCTTCGTGGATGCGTTCGCGGTCGTTCTGGCTCAATGGGCCATAGCTGCCGCCTTCAAGCCCCGGCCGCACCGGACGGATGTCGTCGGCCAAGGGCGCTGCCCGCATCGCGCGGCGCGCTTCGCGCCCGCCGGACCGCCGCGAACGTTGGTCCGACGACGATTCCTGCTTCTCGAGAGCCACTGACATGGAAGCACTCCACCTTTGTCTTTATCTGCGAGGCGGGCGCGGCGGTTGGTCCACCATCGGCCTGCCTCGTCCCCTTCTGGCTCCGACTATGCCGCCGGCATTGGCACAGCCTATGGGCCAAGCAATCCCGTCGAATATGCCAGAATGCTAAAGCGGCAAACATGCGCCCAAACAAAAAGAGCCGGCGCGGCGCCGGCTCTTTTTCAGGAGGTCTGTGGCGATCAGGCGGCCGCGGGCCTGCGGCCGGCGGCGGTGGCAAGTTCGCGGATGCCCGGCTCGATATGCTGCAGCGAGATCGAGGAGATGCCCAAGCGCATGAAACGAGAGGGCTTTTCGCTTCGATCGAAGAACCGGTCGCCGGGTTCGATGATGACGCTGCGCGACGCGGCGGCTTCGGCCAGGCCGCGTGAATCGGTACCGCGCGGCCCTTCCAGCCACAGCGATGTGCCGCCCGCCGAGTCGGTCGAGCGCCACTCTGGCAGGAAAGCGGAAATCGCATGGACCAGGCGCTTGCGCCGTTCGTCGAAGGCGGTGGAAAGTCTGCGCACCAGCGCCTCGTGATGGCCGAGCGACAGGAACAGCGCAACGGCGCGCTGGTTATTCGCCGGCGGGTGCCTGAGCATGAAGCGGCGCAGCGCGCGAAGCTCGGCGATCAGTCCGGCCGAGGCGACGATGTAGCCAAGCCTGAGACCCGGAGCCAGCGTCTTCGACATCGAGCCGACATAGATCACGCGGCCGGAACGATCGAGGCTCTTCAGCGCCTGCTGCGGCGCCTCGTCGAGCAGCTGGCTGTCATAGCCGTCCTCGATAATGATCTGGTTGTTGCGGTTGGCGCGCGCCAGGAGATCCTGCCGCCGTTCGGCCGACAAGGGCACCATGGTCGGGCAGTGGTGACTGGGCGTGACGAAGACGAAGCCGGAATCGCTGGGGATCGCCGAGGTCAGGATGCCCGACTGGTCGACAGGAACCGGCTGAATATCGGCGCCGGCCAGCCGGAAGATCGAGCGGGCGTCGGGATAGCCCGGGTCTTCCATGGCCACCTTCGAGCCCTTGGTCATCAGCAGCGTGGCGAGCATATAAAGCGCGTTCTGCGCGCCCAGCGTCACGATGATCTCGTCCGGATTGGCGAAGATGCCGCGCCGCGGCAGAAGCCTGGCCTGGATCTGTTCGATCAGCAGCGGATCGTCGCGATCCACCATGTCGGATGCCCAATTGCGGATCTCCAGCACCGCCAGCGCCATGCGGTTGCACTCGCGCCATTCGGCGGTCGGAAACAGCGCCGGATCGAACTGGCCGTAGACGAACGGATAGGAGGACTTGATCCAGTTGTCGTGCTTGGCCGGCGGCGGCATGTCGCTTGCGGCGATCTGCCGGCGTGCCTTCCAGTCGATCTCGTTCTGCTGGTCGGGCGCCTTCTGGTGCGGCTTGGCGGGGGTGGCCAACACGTCCGGATTGACGAAATGGCCGCGCCGTTCGCGCGCCACCAGAAAACCCTGGTCGACCAGCTGCTGGAAGGCGAGCACTACCGTGCCGCGGGCAACCCCGAGTTTTTCCGCGAGAATTCGGCACGACGGCAACGGCATCGAGGCGGCGATCTGTCGGTCGAGAATGGCCGCGACGATCGCCTGGCGGATCTGCGCCTGGAGGGTTTGGCCGGATTCAGCCGAAATCCGGAACAGGCCGGACCATATGGCCGTGTCATTGCGCTGTGGCATGGGAAATCTTCCTCGGACGGCCAGCTGTTTTCACTTGGCTGGACCAGTGGAGTGTATGGGTGGCATAAGGGGTTGCGCCAATCAATTTTTCTGATCGCTGGGATTTATGCCAGTGATCTATCAAGCGCGACGCGAAGCGTCGTCGCGGCGCAAGCGCGATGCGAAGCATCGTCGCGGCACTGCCCAGGCGCGATGCGCAGCATCGTCGCCCCCGCGATGCGCCCACACCACCCAAGCAATGCGCAGCATCGTCGCCCACACCGCACGGCATCTTGCGGCGAAATCCCCGCACCTCACCATCCAACACCCCCCTCATCAAAGCGTGAATGCGGTGCGGCAAAGCCACGCTTGAACGAAATGGAAATCGGCTCGATAGAATGACGCGCCGACACGCGCCGGAAACATCCGGCCTGTTAAAATGGTCTAAAAACCCGCCAGGAGCCCGCCAGTGGATCAGTCAGCCTTCGACAAGCAGGTCACCGCTCTGCGTGAGCAGCGCGCGGCGGCCAAGGGCACAATGCGCGAGGCCTTCGCCGCCGATCCCAAGCGCTTCGAGACATTCTCCGCCACCGATGGCGATCTTCTGCTCGACTGGTCGAAATGCGCGGTCGACGCAAACACGATGACGATGCTGGAGAAGCTCGCCGCCGCCGCCGATCTCGGGGGGCGCCGCGCCGCCATGTTCGACGGCAAGAAGATCAACATCACCGAGAACCGCGCCGTGCTGCACACCGCGCTGCGCAACCTGACCGGCAAGAGCGTGATCGTCGACGGCCAGGACACCAAGGCCGATGTGATCGCCGTACTCGACGCCATGGGCGCCTTCGCCGACGCCGTCCGCTCCGGCAAGGCCGCCGGCGCCACCGGCAAGAAGATCACCGACATTGTCAATATCGGCATCGGCGGCTCGGACCTCGGCCCGGCGATGGTGACGCTGGCGCTCGCGCCCTATCATGACGGACCGCGCGCGCATTATGTCTCCAATGTCGACGGCGCTCATATTCATGACACGCTGAAGGGCCTGTCTGCCGAGACGACCCTGTTCGTCATTGCCTCCAAGACTTTCACCACGGTCGAGACGATGACGAATGCGCAGACGGCGCGCGATTGGGTTCAGAAGGCGTTGGGCAAGGAAGCGGTCGGCAAGCATTTCGCCGCCGTCTCGACCGCCCTCGACCTGGTCGCGAAGTTCGGCATCGAGCAGGACCGCGTCTTCGGCTTCTGGGACTGGGTCGGCGGCCGCTATTCGGTCTGGAGCGCCATCGGCCTACCGGTGATGATTTCCGTCGGCCCGCGCAACTTCCGCGCCTTCCTCGACGGCGCGCACGAGATGGACGAGCATTTCCGCTCGGCGCCGATGCAGAAGAACCTGCCGGTGCTGTTGGGGCTGATCGGCTGGTGGCATCGCGTCGTCTGCAAATATCCGGCCCGCGCCGTCATTCCTTACGACCAGCGCCTGTCGCGCCTGCCGGCCTATCTGCAGCAGCTCGATATGGAATCGAACGGCAAGAGCGTCACACTGGACGGCACCGCAGTCGCCACGCCGACCGGCCCGCTGGTCTGGGGCGAGCCCGGCACCAACGGCCAGCATGCCTTCTTCCAGCTCCTGCATCAGGGCACCGACTTCATTCCCGTCGAGTTCCTCGCCGCCGCCGTCGGTCACGAGCCCGAATTGAAACACCAGCACGATCTCTTGCTCGCCAACTGCCTGGCGCAGTCGGAGGCCTTCATGAAGGGGCGCACGCTGGAAGAGGCGCGCGCGCAGATGCTGGCCAAGGGCATGAATCCGGCCGACGTTGACCGGATCGCGCCGCACCGCGTCTTCTCGGGCAATCGCCCCTCGCTGACCATTCTCTACAGAAAGCTCGACCCGCGCACGCTCGGCCGGCTCATCGCGCTTTACGAGCACCGCGTCTTCGTCGAAGGCACGCTGTTCAACATCAATTCCTTCGACCAATGGGGCGTCGAGCTCGGCAAGGAACTGGCGACGGGCCTGCTGCCTGTCGTGGAAGGCAAGGAGACTGCCGCAAAACGCGACGCCTCGACTGCCGGGCTGGTGGGACATATCCACCAATTGCGCGGCGCGGAGTAAACCGGATTGGCGGATATCAAGGGAATATTGTTCGACAAGGACGGCACGCTTGTCGACTTCAACGCAACCTGGCTCGGCGTCGCCGACTTCATGGCGATGGATGCCGCCGAGGGCGATCGCTGGAAAGCGGATCGGTTGCTCGCCGCCGCCGGCTTCGACTTCGTCACAAAGCGCTTCAAGCCGGATTCGATCTTCGCCTCCGGCTCGAACATGGATGTCGTCGAGCTCTGGTTTCCGCGCCTGTCCGAGGAAGACCAGATGCACGCCGTTTCCCGCTTCAACGAGATCACTTCGGCGCAAGGTTCGGCCATGGCGGTCGCGCTGCCGGGCGTCGTCGATTCGTTGCGGGCCTTGCACAAACGATCCTATCGCATGGGTGTCGCCACCAACGATTCGACCAGCGGCGCCGAAAAGACGCTGGCCACGCTCGGTATCGCGCAGCTCTTCGATGCCGCCTTCGGCTATGACGCCGTTGCCAACTCCAAACCGGCGCCCGACACGGTTGTCGCTTTCTGCGATCTGACCGGGTTGAAGCCGGGCGAGATCGCCATGGTCGGTGACAACCGCCACGATCTGGAAATGGCGCGCGCCGGCGGCTGCGGCCTGGCGGTGGGCGTGCTCTCCGGCACCGGCACGCGCGACTCGCTGGCGCCGATGGCGGACGTCGTTCTGGACTCGGTCGCCGACCTGCCGGATTTTCTGACTGCGCGGATGAGTGTGCCGGCGGGTTAACCGGATTTCGCAACGAAAGCGAACATCGCGCTGGGCCTGGGGTCGCTGCCGCCGTTTCCGCCGACATCCGGCACGTGATACTCGCCGAGCAGGCAAAGCCGCGGTCTGGGCAGCCAGGCGCGGCCGGGATCGCCGACCAGCACATCGATGCCGGCAGCAAGGCAGCGGTCGAGGAACGGGATCATCCGCTGCCCGACATCCTGCGCGTAAAAGACGTCGCCGGCGAGAACCAGGTCGACCGCCGGCGGCGGACCGCCGGTGACGTCCTCATCGCGTATCTGGATGGCGACGCCATTGGCTTGGGCATTGAGGCGGAGCGCCACGATGCCGTTGCGGTCGATCTCCGCTGCGATCACCGCGCTCGCTCCCGCTTTTGTCGCCGCGATGCCGACCAGCCCCGAGCCGGCGCCGAGGTCGAGCACGCGCTTGCCGGCTACGATCGACGGACGGTCGAGGATATACCGCGCCAGCACGGTGCCGCCGGCCCAGGCATAGGCCCAATAAGGCGGCTGTGGGTCAGGCGGGCTTCCGTCGCTCTCGTCTTCCGGCTCGAGCAGCCGCCGCAGTCCGCTGCCGGGATGCGCCTGATAGAGCCGGACCTCCGGCACTGACGGTACCGGCGCCAGCCGCATGTTCGCCTTGATGAAATCCGCCGGATCGAGCCGCTTGCCTCGCTCCCGTGCCTTGCCGGCGGAATAATCGCTCAAACCTGGTCCCGTAGCGCCCGCCGCAGGATCTTGCCGACCGGCGTCTTCGGCAGTTCGGTGCGGAATTCGATATGTCGCGGCCGCTTGTAGCCGGTCAGGTTCTCGCGGCAATAGGCCATCAACGTCTCGACGGTGAGCGCCGGATCCTTCTTCACCACGAACAATTTAGGCACTTCGCCGGAATGCTCGTCCGGCACGCCGATGGCCGCCACTTCCAGCACGCCAGGGTGATGCGCCACCACCTCTTCCAGTTCGTTGGGATAAACGTTGAAGCCGGAAACCAGGATCATGTCCTTCTTGCGGTCGACGATCTTGGTGTAGCCGCGCTCGTCCATGAAGCCCATGTCGCCGGATTTGAAGAAGCCGTCCTTGGTCATCGCCTTGGCGCTCTCGTCGGGCCGGTTCCAGTAGCCGGCCATCACCTGCGGGCCGCGGATGCAGATCTCGCCCACTTCGCCGAGCGGCACGTTGTTGCCGTCGTCGTCGCGGATGGCGATCTCGGTCGAAGGCAGCGGCAGCCCGATCGTGCCGGTGAAATCGGCCGAGCTGAACTTGTTGGCGGTCGCCACCGGCGAGGTTTCGGAGAGCCCGTAGCCTTCGCTCACCGGACAGCCGGTCAGCGCCTTCCAGCGTTCGGCGACGCCCCTCTGCACCGCCATGCCGCCGCCCAGCGTCAGGATCAGCGGCTTGAAGTCGAGCTTGCGGAACTCCTCATTGTTGAGCAGCGCGTTGAACAGCGTGTTGAGGCCGGGAAAGATGTGCATCGGGTATTTCGCCAGTTCCTTGACGAAGCCCGAAATGTCGCGCGGGTTGGGGATCAGCACATTCTGCGCGCCCTGCTGCATGCCCATCAGCGCGTTCACCGTCAGCGCGAAGATGTGATAGAGCGGCAGCGCGCAGATGAAGTTGAGATGCGCCGGCTTCGGCTTCACGGTATAGGCGTCCTCCACCCACAGCGAATTCTGCGCGACGTTCGAAAGCACGTTGCGATGCAGCAGCACGGCACCCTTCGAGACGCCGGTGGTGCCACCCGTATATTGCAGGAAGGCGATGTCGTCGCCGGAGATCGTCGGCGGCTTGAAGGCGATGCTCGCGCCGGTCTTGAGCACCGCGTTGAACTTCACATGGCCGGGCAGCGACCATGCCGGAACCATCTTTTTCACCCGCCGCACGACCAGGTTGACGATGGCGCCCTTGAGGCCGCCCAGCATGTCGCCCATGGCGGCGACGATGACGTGCTTCACCGGCGTCCTGGCGATCACCGCCTGCAGCGTGCCGGCGAAGTTCTCGAGGATGACGATCGCCTGCGCGCCGGAATCCTTCAGCTGGTGTTCCAGTTCGCGCGGCGTGTAGAGCGGGTTGACGTTCACCACCGTGTAGCCGGCGCGCAGTATGCCCATCATCGCCACCGGATATTGCAGCACGTTCGGCATCATCAGCGCCACGCGCGCGCCCTTCTCCAGGCCTCTCGCCTGCAGATAGGCGCCGAACGCGGCCGACAGCCGTTCGACCTCGGCATAGGTGATCGACTTGCCCATGCATATGAAAGCCGGACGCCCGGCGAATTGCTTGCAGGCGCCGACGAGGAAGTCGCCGATGGACTTGTAGGGCAGGGCGCCGATCTCGGCCGGCATGTTCTTCGGATAGCTTTTCAGCCACGGCTTTTCCGGCAGGCCGACGGTGAGCTCGGTGATCGCCTTCGGCAGGCCCTTCGAGACAGGCTTCGCGTTGCCCGTTGCCGGCGCCGTCTTCGCGGCGGGCGACTTCGCGGCCGCTTTTCCGGCTTTTGCCGCTGCGGGCTTGGCAGCGGCCGGCTTTGGGGCTGACTTTGCGGTCGTCTTCGCCTTCGGTGCGGCTGCGGCCTTGGCAGTCTTGGGCGCATCACTTGCGGCGGCGCCCTTGGCCTTTGCGTTCACCGGGGCTGTCGTCTTGGCTGCTTTTGCCACCTGTCTCTCCCTGTCGCCTTCGATCTGGGCGCCCGCTTCAAGGGAAGCGTCCTCCACGCCGTCGCGGATTTTCCGGGAAATCCCGCCCACAGTCTATGTATTGCCTCTATCGGCGACGGTGCAAGCCTTGCCCCAGCGGCAGGGCAGGGAAAGATTTGCCGTCGAAATCCGATGATCCGGACACCTTCCACAGCATGTCCGGCGGCGGGCAGATCTCCGGCAGTCGGGCCCTGTCGGCTCATTTTAACAGGTGAGTGATCAATAAAAAAATGCCGTCGTTAATAATGTCGTGAGCAGAAAAAACTACTCAATTTTTCTGCGGTTTGAGCAAAAGCTAGATTCTTTTCCTGCTTCCCATGGGGTACGCAAACGAGGTGTTCCAAAGGCGAAGAAACGGTGCTTATATGCGCCCTTCGCGAGCCTGATAGAGGGGCTTGAGAGAACATCAGGGAGTGGTCAATGAAAAAGACAATGACTTTTGCAGCCGCGTTGCTGGCTGCAAGCGTCCTCAGCGGCATGGCCAGTGCTAAGACGCTCGTTTATTGCTCGGAAGCGTCGCCGGCCAATTTCGATCCGGGTACGACAACCGGCGGTAACGACTTCGACGCGTCTTCGCGCACCGTCTATTCCCGACTGGTCGAATTCAAGCATGGTGGCACCGAGATCGAGCCTGGTCTGGCCGACAAGTGGGAAATTTCCGACGATGGCCTGGTCTATACTTTCCATCTGCATCCGGGTGTGAAGTTCCAGACCACCGACTATTTCAAGCCGACGCGCGACCTCAACGCCGATGACGTCGTCTTCTCCTTCGATCGCCAGTTCAACAAGCAGAATCCGTGGAACGGCGACAAGTATCTGCCGAACCTCACCTGGGACTATTACACCGGCATGGACATGCCGAAATACGTCGCCAAGTGGGAGAAGGTCGATGACCTCACCGTCAAGCTGACGCTGACCGAGCCGAACGCGCCGATGCTGGCCAATCTCGGCATGGATTTCGCCTCGATCGTGTCGAAGGAATATGCCGACCAGCTCCAGAAGGACGGCAAGATGGCCGACTTCTCGACCAAGCCGGTCGGCACCGGTCCGTTCCAGTTCGTCGACTACCAGCTGGATTCGGTCATCCGCTACGCGGCCAATCCCGACTACTTCAAGGGCAAGGAAAAAATCGACGATCTCGTCTTCGCCATCACGCCTGACGCGACCGCCCGCATCCAGAAGGTGCTTGCCGGCGAATGCGACGTCGCGCCCTATCCGAACCCGGCCGACATCGCCACCATCAAGGCCAACAAGGACGTGACGCTGATGGATCAGGCGGGCCTGAACATTGGCTATATGAGCTACAACACCACCATCCCGCCGCTCGATAAGCCGGAAGTGCGCCATGCGCTCAATCAGGCGATCGACCGGGAAGCCCTGATCAAGTCGCTGTTCCAGGATGCCGGCGCGACGCCCGCCGAGAACCTCATCCCGCCGACCATGTGGTCGTGGGACAAGGACGTGAAGACCGACACCTACAATCCGGAAGCGGCCAAGAAGGTTCTCGCCGATGCCGGCCTGAAGGAAATCCAGCTCTGGGCCGCCGACCGCGTTCGTCCCTACAATCCGAACTTCCAGCGCGCGGCCGAGCTGATCCAGGCCGACTGGGCCAAGGTCGGCGTCAAGGCGAACATCGTCAACTACGAGTGGACGAAGTATCGCGAGGAAGGCAAGAAGAAGGACCGTCCCGGCGCCTTCCAGATCGGCTGGACCGGCGACAATGGCGATCCGGACAATTTCTTCGCCACGCTCTTCGCCTGCTCCGCCATCGGCGTCTCGAACTATTCGAGCTGGTGCGACAAGGACTTCGAGGACCTGATCCAGAAGGCCAAGAAGACCAGCGACCAGGCCGAGCGCACCAAGCTCTATGAGCAGGCGCAGGTCATCTTCGCCAAGCAAGCGCCCGCTTTCCTGCTGGCTCACAGCCAGGTTTACGCGGTCGTTCGCAATAATGTCACCGGCTTCAAGATGGACCCGCTCGGCATTCACCGTTTCGACGGCGTTGACAAGTCCGAGTAATATTGCGAACGGGGCGGCGCAACTTCCAGCGCCGCCCCGTTCCATTTGATGATGCTCCGATACCTTCTCAACAAAATCGCCCTCCTGATTCCGACCCTGGTCGGCATCACCATCTGTGCCTTCGCCTTTGTCCGGCTGCTGCCGGGCGATCCGATCCTCGCCATGGCCGGCGAGCATGGCGTCGCCCCCGCCCGCTACGAAGAGCTCAAGCAACAGTTCGGCTACAATCTGCCGATCTGGGAGCAGTATGCGCGCTATGTGGGTGAGGTCGCCACCGGCGATTTCGGCGTTTCCATCTCGTCCAAGCGGCCGGTCCTCGAGGAGTTCAAGACGCTCTTCCCGGCGACGCTGGAACTGTCCTTCTTCGCCATGGTCTTCGCCATGGTGATCGGCATTCCCGCCGGCATTTTTGCCGCCGTCAAGCGCGGCTCATGGTTCGATCAATCGCTGATGGGCACGGCCCTTGTCGGCTACTCCATGCCGATCTTCTGGTGGGGCCTGCTGCTCATCATCTTCTTCTCGGGCTATCTCGGCTGGACGCCGGTCTCGGGCCGCATCGGCCTGCAGTTCTTTTTCAAGCCGATCACCGGCTTCATGACCGTCGACAGCCTCCTCTATGGCAAGTGGGACGCATTCCGCTCCGCGCTTAGCCATCTCGTCCTGCCGGCGATCGTGCTCGGCACCATTCCGCTGGCGGTGATCGCGCGCCAGACGCGCTCGGCCATGCTCGAGGTGCTGGGCGAGGACTATGTCCGCACCGCGCGCGCCAAGGGCCTTTCGGCGGCGCGCGTCATCGGCGTGCATGCCCTTCGCAACGCGCTTATCCCGGTCGTCACCACCATCGGCCTGCAGGTCGGCACGCTGCTTGCGGGCGCCATCCTCACCGAGACCATCTTCGCCTGGCCGGGCATCGGCAAATGGATGGTCGATTCCATCTTCAAGCGCGACTATGTCGTCGTGCAGTCGGGCCTGCTTTTGATCGCGCTGATCGTCATGGCGGTGAACCTCATCGTCGATGTGCTCTATGCCGTCATCAACCCACGCATCAGGGCGGCATAAATGACCCAGACAGAAATCGCCCCGATGGCCGCCGGCAGCCCGGATCGGCTCACCGGCATCAAGACCTTCTGGCACTATTTCTCCGTCAACCGCGGCGCCGTCATCGGCCTGTTCGTCTTCCTCCTTTTGGTGCTCGCCGCGCTGTTCGCGCCGCTGCTCGCGCCCTATGCGCCCGACGTGCAGGACAAGACCGCGTTTCTGCGGCCTCCCGCCTGGCAGGCCGGCGGCTCGACGCAATATCTGCTCGGCACCGACCCGGTTGGCCGCGACATCCTCTCGCGCCTGCTCTACGGCGCGCGCTTCTCGCTGCTGATCGGCGCGGTGGTGGTCACGCTGGCGCTCACCGGCGGCATCACGCTCGGCCTGCTGGCGGGCTATTTCCGCGGCTGGGTCGACGTCGCGATCATGCGCGTCATGGACCTGATCCTGGCCTTTCCGTCGCTGCTGCTGGCGCTGGTGCTTGTCACCATTCTCGGCCCGGGCCTGTTCAACGCCATGCTGGCGATCGCATTGGTCCTGCAGCCGCATTTCGCCCGCCTGGTGCGTGCCGCCGTGATGGCCGAGAAGAGCCGCGAATATGTCGTGGCGGCGAAGGTCGCCGGCGCCGGCCATGTCAGGCTGATGCTTGCCACTATCCTGCCCAACTGCCTGGCGCCCTTGATCGTCCAGGGCACGCTGTCCTTCTCCAACGCTATCCTGGAAGCCGCCGCGCTCGGCTTCCTTGGCCTCGGCGCCCAGCCGCCGACGCCGGAGTGGGGCACCATGCTTGCCACGGCGCGCGAATTCATCCTGCGCGCCTGGTGGGTGGTGACTTTCCCGGGTCTCGCCATCCTCATCACCGTGCTTGCCATCAACCTCGTCGGCGACGGCCTGCGCGATGCCCTCGATCCCAAGCTCAGGAGGTCGTGATGGCGCTGCTCGACATCCAGAATCTCGTCGTCGAATTCCAGACCGCGTCCGGTCCGTTCCGCGCCGTCGACGGCGTCTCGCTCCATGTCGACGAACGCGAGGTGCTCGCCATCGTCGGCGAATCCGGCTCCGGCAAGTCGGTGTCGATGCTGGCCGTGATGGGCCTGCTTCCATGGACGGCGACCGTCACCGCCGACCGTATGGCCTTCAACGGCCGCGATCTGTTGAAGATCGACCCGGCCGACCGCCGCAAGATCATCGGCAAGGACATTGCCATGATCTTCCAGGAGCCGGTCGCCAGCCTCAATCCCTGCTTCACCGTCGGCTTCCAGATCGAGGAAGTGCTGCGCTTCCACATGGGCATGGACAAGGCCCAGCGCCGGGCGCGCGCCATCGAGCTTTTCAAGCAGGTCGGCATTCCGGAACCGGAGGAGCGGCTGAATTCCTTCCCGCACCAGATGTCGGGCGGCCAGTGCCAGCGCGTCATGATCGCCATGGCGATCGCCTGCAATCCGAAGCTGTTGATCGCCGACGAGCCGACCACCGCGCTCGACGTCACCATCCAGAAGCAGATCCTCGACCTGCTGGTCTCGCTGCAGGCCAAATACGGCATGGGCCTGATCATGATCACCCACAATATGGGCGTGGTGGCCGAGACCGCCGACCGCGTTATCGTCCAGTACAAGGGCCGCAAGATGGAGGAGGCCGACGTGCTGTCGCTCTTTGAATCGCCGAAGAGCAACTATACGCGCGCGCTGCTCTCGGCGCTGCCGGAGAACGCCGTCGGCGACCGGCTGCCGACCGTCTCCGACATGCTGTTCGAGCCCGCACCTTCGGGAGCCGGCGCATGACCAAGGTCGTCGAAGGCAAGGACATCAAGCGCGACTACCATGTCGGCGGCGGCCTGTTCCGCGGCGCGCGCACCGTGCATGCGGTGAAGGGCGTGTCCTTCAGCGTCGAGAAGGGCAAGACGCTTGCCATCGTCGGCGAGAGCGGCTGCGGCAAGTCCACGCTTGCCCGCATCATCACGCTGATCGATCCGGCCACCTCCGGCGAGCTCTTCATCGACGGCAACAAGGTCGACATCGCCAGGGACGGGCTCACCAAGGAGATGCGCCGCAAGGTGCAGATCGTCTTCCAGAACCCCTATGGCTCGCTCAACCCGCGCCAGAAGATCGGCGACGTGCTCGGCGAGCCGCTCCTGATCAATACCGACAGGCCGGCCGAGGAGCGCCGCGACCTGGCGATGAAGATGCTGAAGAAGGTCGGGCTGGGACCGGAGCACTACAACCGCTATCCGCATATGTTCTCGGGCGGCCAGCGCCAGCGCATCGCCATTGCCCGCGCGCTGATGCTGAACCCGAGCCTGCTGGTGCTGGACGAGCCGGTCTCGGCGCTCGACCTCTCCGTGCAGGCGCAGGTGCTGAACCTGCTTGCCGACCTGCAGGACGAATTCCAGCTGACCTATGTCTTCATCAGCCACGACCTCTCGGTGGTGCGCTATATCGCAGACGACGTGATGGTCATGTATTTCGGCGAAGCCGTCGAATACGGCCCGCGCGACGAGGTCTTCTCCGATCCCAAGCACGCCTACACCAAGACGCTGTTCGCCGCGACGCCGCGTGCCGACATCTCCAGCATCAAGGCGCGACTGGCGAAGAAGAAGGCCGCGGCCTAGGAGGTCGTCATCCTAGGGCGGAGCGACGCGAAGCGTCGCGCAGACCCTAGGATCCATTCCGTTACCTCAGCCGAAAGGTGCAGCGGAGCAGAATTCTGCACCGTTGCGACGCTCCTATGTCACGGAATGGATCCTCGGGTCTGCGCCGCGTCGCTTCGCTCCTTGCTTCGCCCGTGGATGACGAAGCGGAACTTGCTACGCACCCCCTAAGAAGGCTCGGTTGTTTCAAGACAGCTTCGCAATAATCGCCCGCAGCGCTTCCCCAAACCGGCGCACTTCCTCCACCGTGTTGTAGTGCACCAGCGAGGCGCGGATCGCGCCGCTGTCCATCGACAGGTTTAGCCGCTTCATCAGCCGCGGCGCATACATGTGGCCGTCGCGGATGCCGATCTGCATGGCGGCCATCTCCTCGACGATTTTCTGCGGCGACAGCTTGCCGATGTTGAAGCAGAAGGTCGGCACGCGCTCGGTGATGCGCTTCTCGTCTGCGACGCCGTAGATCGTGGCATCGCAGTCCTTCAGCACCTTCAGCATTGCGCGCGCCAGCATCAGCTCATAGTCGCGGATGGCGTTCATGCCGGCGACGATGTTGTCGCGGCGCGAGCGGTTGTTTTCGGGAAGGAAGTTGCGGCCGATCGATTCCAGGTAGCGCACCGCCGCGTCCATGCCGGAGACGTTCTCGTAGATGAAGGTTCCGGCCTCGACCTTGTAGGGCGGCTCGTCGGGAATGAAATCCTCGCGGAAGGTCGGCAGCCGCTTCAGCGTCTCGAAGCGGCCCCACAGGAAACCCATATGCGGCGAGAAATTCTTGTAGCCGGAGCACACGAGGTAGTCGCACTGCCAGGCCTGCACGTCGATCAGCCCGTGCGGGCCGTAATGCACGCAGTCGAGGAACACTTCGGCGCCGGCCGCATGCACGATCCTGGCCACCGCGGCGACGTCGACGATCGAGCCGATCGAATGCGCCGTCACCGTGCAGGCGACGAGGCGCGTGCGCTCCGACACCAGCGGCTTGAGGTCGTCGACGTGCAGATTGCCGTCCTCGCGCATGCGCCACCATTTGAACTTGGCGCCGGCGGATTCCAGCGCCAGCCAGGTGGCAATGTTGGCGTCGTGGTCCATGTCGGTGATGACGATCTCGTCGCGCTCCTGAAGCATCTGGCCGATGCCGAGGCTGACCAGGCGGATGAACGATGTCGCATTCATGCCGAAGCAGATTTCGGACGGACTGTAGGCATTGATCAGCAGTGCCACACTTGTCCGCGCGTCGGCGACCGATTGATCGACGGTGACGCTGCGGCCATAGCGGCCGCCGCGCTGCACATTGTGCGACACCAGATGGTTGGTTACCGCGTCGAGCACGCTTTGCGGGATTTGCGCGCCGGCGGCATTGTCCAGGAAGATGAAGTCGCCCGCCTGTTGAATCGCCGGAAACATGGCGCGGATCTTATCGACCGGAAACGCGGCAGCGTTGGTATTGTCGGACTTGTTCACGGGGGTACGCTCCTGCGGGGGACTTGGACGGTTGGCGGGTTCAGCGCGTCTTCTCGGTCTGGAAGCGGCGCTCGAGCAGGCTGACGAGGCGCACCATCGGCCAGAGGAAGATGAGGTAGACAAGCGCCGCGCCGATCAGCGGCGAGGGGTTGGCATAGAGCGACTGCGCGTTGGTCGCTTCCTTGAGCAGTTCCGGCAGCGCCACAGTCGAGGCAAGTGAGGTATCCTTGAACATCGAGACGCAGTTGCTGGTCATCGGCGGGATGACCACGCGGATCGCTTGCGGCAGCACGACTTTGCGCAGGGTCAGCATGAACGGCAGGCCAAGCGCCTGCGCCGCCTCGAACTGGCCGCGCGGAATGCTTTCGATGCCGGAGCGGAACACCTCGGCCGAATAGGCCGACATGATGATGGCGAAAGCCGTCACGGCGGACGCCCAGGACGACAGGCGTATGCCGAGGAAGGGCAGCGCGTAGTAGATCAGGATCAAAACCACCAGCACCGGCAAAGCGCGAAAGATGTCGGTGTAGCCGACTGCGAGCAGCCGCAGCGGCTTCGGCGCATAGAGCCGCACGAGGCTGATCGCCAGCCCCGCCGCGATGCCGATGACGATGCTCATCACCCCAAGCAGCAGCGTGTTGAGGAAACCGCGCAGCAGCGCCGGCAGGCTGGATGCAATAACATCGGGATTGAAGAAGGTGTCGATCAGCGACATGCGAGGGTTCCCGAACCGTTTTGCGTCCAGAGCAACTCGACGAAAAATGCGAAACGGCTTTTCGTCTGGAATTGCGTCAAATCAAGGAGACAGACGCCAGAGCCAGGCACCGACACCGATTTGCCGCGCCGGCTTCGGCGATGGCAGGGCTCATGCGTGAAAGAAACGGACGTGCCGGCATCTCGCGCCGGCACGTCCTGTTGCGTTCGTCGCCGCTCAGGCCTTGGGCAGCGGCATTTCCTTGACCGTGGAGGAGTCCGCCGGAGCATCGCTGTCGAACCACTTCTTATGGATCGCGGCCAGCGTCCCGTCCTTCTTCATCGCCGTCAGCGCGTCGTTCAGCTTGCCGAGCAGCGGGTGGTCCTTGGTCATCATCAGGCCGTATTGCTCGCCGGTCTTGATGCGTTGCTTGACGACGAGGTCCTTCATTTTCTTGAAGGAGTATTGCATGCCGGGAATGTCGCTGACGGCGGCATCGACACGCCCGGCGCTGAGGTCGAGCAACAGGTTCTGCTGCGTGTCGTAGCCCTTCACGTCGCTGAAGCCGTCGGCCTGCTGATGGTCCTTGACCCAGGTTTCGCCAGTGGAACCGGAAAGCACGCCGACGACCTTGCCCTTGAGGTCCGCCTCAGTGCTGATCGGGCTGTCGGCCTTGGTGGCTATGCCCATGTCGGAGTCATAATAGGGCTGCGTGAAGGACTGCGACTTCAGCCGCTCCTGCGTGATGGTGATCGAGGAGATGGCGACGTCGATGCGCTTGGAGGTGGTGGCGGCGAACAGCGCCTGGAACCCGAGATCGGCGATGTCGGTGGTCATGCCGATGCGCTTGGCCGCCTCGTTGACGATGTCGACCTCGAAACCCTCGAAGGTGCCGCTCTCGTTCTTGTATTCGAAAGGTGGATTGGTTGGATAAGCGCCGACATTGAGCACATCCGCGGCGTAAGCGGTGGCGGGGCCGGCGGCGATGCCGATGGCGGCGGCCATGAGAAGCAGGTTGCGACGAGTAAAGCTCATTTCTGTTCCCTCTGTTGTTGAACGGGCGGGTTTTCCCCGCACGGCTTTTTGCCGCTCCGCTTCCGGCAGGGCGTCAATTCATTGCGGCGGTCATGCGTTGAAGCGCCGTTTCTATCTGGTTGCTGTCGCGGCACACGCACATGCGCAGGAACGCCGCCGCCGAATTTCCGAACAGGTGACCGGGCGCAAGCCCGACCCGCGCTGTCTCCAGAATGCGGGCGCAGGCGCGGCGCGCGTCGTTCTCGCCCTCCAGGGCGAAGAACGCATACATGCCGCCGCGCGGCTTGGTCGGCAGGATGGTGCCCGGGATTCGCGCCAGCCGGTCATAGGCGAGATCGAGGCCTATCCTGATCCGCTGCCTGATTTCCTCGACCAGCGGCTCGCCCTGGCGGATCGCCGCGACGGCGCCGGCCTGGATCGGCGCGGCGGTGCCGCTGTTGACATATTGCGTCATCGCGCCGAGCTGGTCGGCAACGCCCGACGGATGGGTCAGCCAGCCGATGCGCCAACCGGTCATCGCCCAGGCCTTCGAAAAACTGTTGACCGACAGCACCCTGTCGCCGTCCTCGGCGATCTGCAGGATAGAAGGGGCGACGTCGCCGTCGAAATAGAGCCGGCCGTAGACCTCGTCGGAGATGATCCAGATGCCGGTGCGCCGGCTGAAGTCGAGCAGCGCCTGCATTTCCGCGCGCGTCGCGGTCCAGCCGGTCGGATTGGACGGCGTCGACAGGAAGATCGCGCGGGTGCGCGCGTCGCAGCTTGCAAACAATCGCTCGAGATCGAGCTGCCAGTCGCCCTTGAAATCGAGCGAGAACGGGCGCGGCTCGCCGCCGATCAGATGGATGGCGTTGTGGATGTTGGGCCATTGCGGCCCGACATAGACGACATTGGTGCCGGCATCGACCAGCAGTTCCAGCGCCAGATAGAGCGCCTGCATACCGCCCGGCGTCACCGTGGTTCGCGCGATCGGGATCGAGCGGCCGTGGATGCGCGTCTGGTACTCTGAAAGCGCCTCGTTCAGCGGGCCGTGCCCACGCATGTTGGGAACGTAGAAGGTCAGGCCTTCGTCGAAGGCGGCCTTCGCCGCGTCGCGGATGAAGGCTGGCGTCACCATATCGCCTTCGCCGTACCAGAGCGCGATGACATCGCCGAGTTCCCGCGCGCGAACCGCGAGGTTGGCGATATTCTCCGTGTGCAGGTCGCGAATCTGGGCGCGCACGCCGTCGAAAGCATAGCGCGCGCTGGACGATGAATGGGGCAGTATGAACGACAAGGACCGAACCCCTCTCACCCGGAACACTGCGACGGACCGGAAAAGCCCCTCCAGCCGGACAGTCGCGATCTGATGCTATCCAAAGTACGGCGCTTTTCAAGGCGAAAGTTTTAAGCTTAAAGTTTGGCGACCCTCTGCCTTGCCGATATGCTCTCGCCTAGCCGGCCCCTTGCGCCAGTTCGGCGCGGGCGGCGGTGCCGTTGGCCGCGGCCCCGGCACCGAGAAACATCGTGTCGCTGGCCAGCACGAAGAAACTCGCGCCGATGGCTGCCCATCGGCTGACGGTCTGGGGGCTGGCGCAAAATATGCCGGCAGTCCTGCCATGTGCGATCGTTACGCGAATGATTGTTCCGATCGCCTCGGAGAGCTTGTCCGCGCCTGCCGGGCCGATCGCGTCGATCGACACCGAGAGATCGCCAGGGCCGACGAAGACCACGTCGACGCCGTCAACCGCCGCGATCGCTTCGATATTGGCCAGTCCCTCCGATGTCTCGACCTGGACCGCGACGATCGTTCGGTCGTTGGCGGAGGCAAGATATTCGGGAATGCGATAGCCATAGCCCGCGGCCCGGCCGGGACCGACACCGCGCGCGCCTTGCGGCGGATAGCGCGAGGCCTTCACCGCCATTGCGGCCTGCTCCGCCGTCGAGACGCGCGGCACGAGCACGCCTTGCGCGCCGCTGTCCAGCGCCGCCTGAATGGCTTCCGGCGCATGGCCGGGAACCCGGACCATCGCCGGCACGCGATGCACGTCGGCTGCTCGCACCATGGCCTCGATCATGTCGCGCGAGATCTGCGCGTGCTCCCAGTCGATGCAGAGGAAATCGAGGCCGGACAGTGCCATCACCTCGACGGCGACCGGATGGGGAATGGCGGCGAATGACCCGATGAGGTTCGTCTTGCCGATGCACTTCTGGCGGAACTCGCTCATGCCGTCCCCTTCTGAGTTGTCCAATGCATACCCGCAAATGACGGCGAGGCGAAGCTATTTCAGGCTTGAAATATTTTCACGCCGGCCTAGCGTGTGGCGTCCCGCCGCGAGTTTCCAAGATGATCAAAGCCCATCCCCTGCACGGCCCGAACAGACTGAAGCTCGGCGTCTTCTCGACCAATGCCGATGGCGGGCTTGCCATCACCGACGTGCCGGAACGCTGGACCGCGAGCTGGCGGGATAATCTGACGGCCGCCCAGATAGCCGACCGCGCCGGGCTCGAATTCATGCTGCCGATCGCGCGCTGGCGCGGTTTCGGCGGCCGCAACAAGGTCCGCGAATTCTCCTTCGAGACCTTCACCTGGGCGGCGGCGCTCGCGGCCGTGACCGAGCAGATCGGCCTGTTCATGACGGTGCATGTGCCGCTGGTGCATCCGCTCTACGCCGCCAAGGCGCTGGCGACGGTCGATCACATCAGCCAGGGCCGCGCCGGGCTCAACATCGTCTGCGGCTGGAACCCGAAGGAGTTCGGCATGTTCGGCACGCCGCTGGTCGAGAAGGGCTATGACCAGGCGGCGGAATGGATCGAGATCCTCGAGCGGCTTTATACGTCGAGCGAGCCTCTCGACTATGAAGGCGCTTATTATCGGCTCAAGGAGGCGGTGAGCCGGCCGGCCAGTCTTCAGGTTCCGCGTCCGGTGACGATGAATGCCGCTTTCGGCGGCCCAGGCCGGGATTTCGCCGCCGCCAGATGCGACTATCTGTTCACGACCTTTTCCGAGATGAACGATGCCGGCAAGCATGTCGCCGACATCGGTGAGCGCGCCGACAAGGCGGGCCGCGATGTCGGCGTCTATACGGTAGCGCATGTCGTCTGCCGCCCGACGGTGGAAGAGGCGCAGGCCTACTACACGCGCTACGCCGTCGCGATGGCCGATCACGAAGCCGTCGATGCCCATATGGCCGGCAAGAAGGAATTCTCCCAGTCGCACGATCCGCACGCCTATGATCTCTACCGCCAGCGCTTTGCCGGCGGCGCCGGCACTTATCCGTTGATCGGAACCCCTGAAAAGATTGCCGCCGATATGGTCGCCATTGCCGGGCATGGCTACCAGGGCATCGCATTGTCCTTCGTCAACTACACCCAGGAACTGCCCTATTTCTGCGACCATGTTCTGCCGATTTTGAGACAGGCAGGACTGCGAGGATAAGGTCCGGTCGGTACCTGCTGGCGGGGGCTTTCGCAACTTCGTCATTCCAGGGCGGAGCAGGAGCGAAGCTCCGTCGCGGAGACCCTGGAATCCATTCCGTTACCTCGAACGCAGGGCGCAGCGGAGCAGAATTCTGCACCGATGCGGCGCGTCGAAGTCACGGAAGGGATCCTCGGGTCTGCGCTGCGTCGCTATCGCTCCTGCTCCGCCCGTGGATGACGAAGCGATCGGGCGCTTATTCCGGGATAACAGCCGTCGCCTGAATCTCGACCTTGGCCCGGTCCTCGACCAGCGCCACCACTTGCATCGCCGCCATCGCCGGGAAGTGTCGGCCGATCACGTCGCGATAGGCCTCGCCGATGCCTTTGAGATTGCCGACATATTCGGCCTTGTCGGTAAAGTACCAGGTCATCGAGGTGATGTGCCGCGGCTCGCCGCCGGCTTCGGCGAGCACGGCGACGACATTGGCGAGCGTCTGGCGCACCTGGCCGACGAAGTCGTCGGTCTCGAACCGGCATTCGGCATTCCATCCGACTTGGCCGCCGATAAAGACGAGCCGGCCATGCGCGGCCACACCATTGGCGTAGCCGATCGGTTTGGCCCAGCCTTCCGGCTGCAGGATGGTGTGCATGTCCAGTTCCCCCTGGTTCAAACTCGTTGTCACGCCCCGCCCATCACCTGCCTGGCGATGACCACCTTCTGCACGTCCGAGGCGCCTTCATAGATGCGCAGCGCCCGGATCTCGCGATAGAGGCTCTCGATGATGTGGCCCTTGCGCACGCCGTCGCCGCCATGCAGTTGCACCGCCTTGTCGATCACCTCCTGCGCCCTGTCGGTGGCGAAGAGCTTCGCCATCGCCGCCTCGCGCGTCACCCGCGCGGCTCCCATGTCCTTGGTCCAGGCGGCGCGGTAGATGAGGAGCGCAGCGGCGTCGACATCGAGCGCCATGTCGGCGAGGTGACCCTGTACCATCTGCAGCTCCGCCATCGGCGCGCCGAACAGTTTTCGCTCGGCCGCGCGTTTGATGCTTTCGTCCAGCGCGCGCCGCGCAAAGCCGAGGGCGGCGGCGCCGACCGTCGAGCGGAAGACGTCGAGCACGGACATGGCGATCCGAAAACCGTCGCCGGGCTTGCCGATCAGGCCGGAAGCCGGAACGCGCACATTGTCGAAGGACAGCCGCGCCAGAGGGTGAGGGGCGATGACCTCGAGCCGCTCGGCGACGCTGAGCCCCTTCGTCTCCGCCGGCACGACGAAAGCGGAAATCCCTTTCGCGCCGGGCGCCTCGCCGGTGCGGGCGAACACGACATAGAGATCGGCGATGCCGCCATTGGAGATCCAGGTCTTCTCGCCGCAAAGCAGATAGTCGCCGCCGTCGCGGACGGCGGTCATTTCCATGTTGGCGACGTCCGATCCTGAGCGTGGTTCGGAGAGCGCAAAGGCGGAGATCGCTTGGCCGGCCCGCGTCCTCTCCAGCCAGCGCTGCTGGTCCGGCGTGCCGAACAGCGTGATCGCGCCGGTGCCCAGCCCCTGCATGGCGAAGGCGAAATCGGCGAGCCCATCGTGGCGGGCCAGCGTCTCGCGCGTGATGCAGAGCGTGCGCACATCGAGCGGCGCGGCTTTGGCCGGGTCGAGCGCCGTCGGCTTCAGCCATCCGTCGCGGCCAAGCATCGCCACGAGCGCGCGGCAGGCGGCATCGACGTCGTGATGGTCGACGGGAAGGTTTTTTGCGCACCAGTCTTCGAGACGCTCGGCGAGTTGGCGGTGGCGGTCTTCGAAAAAGGGCCATGAGAGGAAGGTGCGGTCAGGCATGCTTGCCTCCGCTATTCTCAAAAGTTTCCGCTCTACGGCGCCCCCCTCTGTCCTGCCGGAGATCTCCCCCTCTGGGGGGGAGATTGGCAGTTTTGGTGCCCCGCTCAATCCTGCGGCGTTGGTGGTTGGCGAAAGCGGGGGCGACATCCGATCTTCCCCCTAGAGGGGGAGATGGCCGGCAGGCCAGAGGGGGGCGCTGTCCCGCCAATCTCTCCAAGAACACACCCATCCTCAACTCCCCTCGAACACCGGCTTTTCCTTCGCGGCGAACGCCTTGTATGCCCGCTCGAAATCGCCGGTCTGCATGCAGATCGCCTGCGCCTGCGCTTCCGCTTCGATCGCCTGGTCGAGGCCCATCGACCATTCCTGGTTGAGCTGCGTCTTGGTGATGCCATGCGCGAAGGTCGGGCCGGAGACGATGCGCGCCGCCATGTCGAGCGCGTCGTCCTCCAGCGCCGAGGGCTCGACAAGCCGATTGTAGAATCCCCAGCGCTCGCCTTCGGCGGCGCTCATGGTGCGGCCGGTGTAGAGCAGTTCGGCGGCGCGGCCCTGGCCGATGATGCGCGGCAGGATCGCGCAGGCGCCCATGTCGCAGCCGGCCAGCCCGACTCGGGTGAACAGGAAGGCGGTCTTCGCGTCCGGCGTGGCGATGCGGATATCGGAGGCCATGGCGATGATCGCGCCGGCGCCGACCGCGACGCCGTCGACGGCCGCAATGATCGGCTTGCCGCAGTTGAGCATCGCCTTGACGAAATCGCCGGTCATGCGCGTGAAGGCGAGCAGCGCCTTCATGTCCATCTTGACCAGCGGCCCGATGATGTCGTTGACATCGCCGCCCGAGCAGAAATTGCCGCCATTGGGCAGGAACACCACGGCATCGACATCATCGGCATAGACGAGCTCGCGAAACGTGTCGCGCAGCTCGGCATAGCTGTCGAAGGTCAGCGGGTTCTTGCGCTCCGGCCGGTCCAGCCGGATTGTTGCGACCCGGCCTTCGACCTGCCAGAGGAAATGCTTCGGCTTGAGCTTGGCCATGGCGCTCATTCGCGTCCCTCCCAATTGCTGCGGAACGATTTCAGCATGCCGGTCAGCTGCCGCGCCTCGTCCTCGCTGACATTGCCGAGAAGCTCGCCGACCCAATTCTCATGCGCGGCGGCGATCGCGGCGAAAGATTTCGAGCCTTCCTCGGTCAGCCGCACCATCGAGGTGCGGCGGTCGCCGTTACGGCGCGCCCGCGTCACCAGCCCTTCGGAAACCAGCCGGTCGACGATGCCCGTCACATTGCCGTTCGACACCAACAGGAAGCGCGACAAGTCGCTCATCAGCATGCCTTCCGGCGAGCGGTAGAGCGCCGCCATCACGTCGAAGCGCGGCAGCGTGGTGTCGAACTCCTTCTTCAAACGCTCGCGCAGCTCCGCCTCGATGGTGCGCGAGGCGCGCAGCAGGCGTATCCACAGCCGCAGCCTGTCCTTGCCCGGCCCGGCGGAAGTCGGTCCCGCTACCATGTCTCGCCTCCCGAGATCGAAATGGCCTGCCCGGTGATCGACCGAGCGGCGTCGCTGCACAGCCAAAGCACCGCCGCCGCGACTTCCTCCGGCTGGACGAAACGCCCTTGCGGGTTCGTCGCCGCAAGGCTCGCGCGCGCCTCGTCGGTGGAACGTCCGGTCTTCTCGACGATGCGTTGGACGGACTCCTCAAGCATCTCGGTTTCGACGAAGCCCGGGCACACGGCATTCACGGTGACACCGGATTTGGCGGTCTCGGCCGCCAAGGCCCGCATCAGCCCGACCACGCCGTGCTTGGCCGCGACGTAAGGTGCGACATAGGCATAACCCTTGAGGCCCGCAGTCGAGGCAATGAAAATGATCCTGCCTGCCTTTCGCGCGAGCATTCCGGCGAGCGCCGGCCTCACGGTCAGGAAGGCGCCGGTGAGATTGACGTCGAGCGTGCGCTGCCAGTCGGCGAACGCGGTCTTGTGCGCCGCCGCGCTGCCCGCCATGCCGGCATTGGCCACCACGATGTCGAAGGGTCCGCGCGCGGCTTCCGCCTTCTGGTACACGTCCGCCATGTCGGCCTCGTTCGTGACATCGGCAGTGACGGCAAAGATGCGGTCGTTTTCCTTTGTAACCTCGGCCAGCGCCGCCTCGCGCCGCCCGCATATGGTGACGGCCACACCTTCTGCCGCCAGCGCTTGCGCAATGGCTTTGCCGACGCCGGAACCGCCGCCGGTGACCAGTGCGTGCTTGCCGGCAATTTCGCGCACGGCGCTCATACCTTCAGCCCCGCAGACGCTTCGCGCTCCGCCAGGCGGTAGATCTGGTCGCGTCCCGGCAGATAGGGATCGGGCCATTTGACGCCGCGGTCGCCGAGCGTCACCGCCGCGTGCAGCGTCCAGTAGGGATCGGCAAGATGCGGCCTTGCCAGCGCCACCAGGTCGGCGCGACCGGCCATCAGGATCGAGTTGGCGTGGTCCGGCTCATAGATGTTGCCGACCGCCATCGTCGCCATGCCGACCTCGTTGCGGATGCGGTCGGAGAACGGCGTCTGGAACATGCGGCCATAGACCGGCTTGGCGGCGATCGAGGTCTGGCCGGCCGATACGTCGCAAAGGTCGACTCCGGCTTCGTGCAGCATCTTCGCGATCTCGACCGCATCCGAAGGCGTGACGCCTTCGATGCCCACCCAGTCATTGGCCGAGATGCGCATCGAGATCGGCTTTTCAGCCGGCCACACTGCGCGCACCGCATGGAAGATTTCCAGCGGATAGCGCATGCGGTTTTCCAGCGAGCCGCCATAGTCGTCGGTGCGGCGGTTGGTCAGCGGCGTGATGAAGGCGGAGAGCAGGTAGCCATGCGCGGCATGGATCTCCAGCATGTCGAAGCCGCAGCGCTCGGCCATTTGCGCCGAGGCGACGAACTGATCGCGGACCAGATCCATGTCGGCGCGGTCCATCGCCTTCGGCACCTGGTTCTTCGGCGACCATGGCACGGCCGAAGGCGCCATCACCGGCCAGTTGCCGTCCGGCATCGGCACGTCGGTTCCTTCCCAGCCCACCCGGGTCGAGCCTTTGGCGCCGGAATGGCCGATCTGGGCGCAGATCTTTGCTTCGGTTTCGGCATGGACGAAATCGACCAGCCGCTTCCAGGCGACCTCATGCTCCGGTCTGTAGAAGCCTGGGCATCCGGGCGTGATGCGCCCTTCCGGGCTGACGCAGGTCATCTCGATGTAGAGCAGGCCGGCGCCGCCCTTGGCGCGCTCGGCATAATGCGAAAAATGCCAGTCGGTTGGGCAGCCGTCGACGGCCTTGTACTGTGCCATCGGCGAGACGACGATGCGGTTGGCTAAAGTCATGCCGCGCAGCTTGAACGGCGCGAACATCGGCGCGCGGCGTAAGCTGTTGCCGCCGGCGCCGGCCTTGCGCTGGAACCATTCTTCGGCGCCCGCCAGCCATTCGGCATCGCGCAGCCGAAGGTTCTCGTGGCTGATGCGCTGCGAGCGGGTGAGCAGCGAATAGTTGAATTGAACTGGATCTAAACCGAGATATCGTTCGACTTCTTCGAACCATTCCAGCGAATTGCGCGCCGCCGATTGCAGTTTCAGCACCTCGGTGCGCCGCGCATCCTCATATTTGCGGAAAGCCGCATCGAGGTCCGGCTCGGACTCGACATAGTCGGCGAGCGCCACCGCGCTCTCCAGCGCGAGCTTGGTGCCGGAGCCGATGGAGAAATGCGCTGAAGCCGCCGCATCCCCCATAAGCGCCAGATTCTTGTACGACCAGCGCTCGCACAGCACCCGCGGGAAGTTGATCCACGCTGAACCTCGAATGTGATTGGCGTTGGTCATCAGCGGATGGCCGCCGAGATGCTTTTCGAAAATGCGTTCGCAGACCGCGATCGATTCCTGCTGCGTCATCTGGCCGAAGCCGAACGCAGCCCAGGTCTCTTCGCTGCATTCGACGATGAAGGTCGCGGTCTCGCTGTCGAACTGGTAGGCATGCGCCCACACCCAGCCATGCTCGGTCTTTTCGAAGATGAAGGTGAAGGCGTCGTCGAATTTCTGCGTGGTGCCCAGCCACACGAACTTGCATTTGCGGGTGTCGATGTCGGGCTTGAAGACATCGGCGAAGGCCGCGCGTGACTTCGAGTTCAACCCGTCGGCGGCGACCACCAGGTCATGCGTTTCCATAAAGGGTTTCGGGTCGGAAATATCGGTCTCAAACATCATCTTGATGCCGAGCTCGCGGGCGCGCCGCTGCAAGAGGATCAGGAGCCGCTTGCGGCCGATGCCGCAAAAGCCATGGCCGGAAGACACCGTGCGCACGCCGTCATGAATGACGGCGATGTCGTCCCAATAGGCGAAATGCTTCTTGATCCAGACGGCGCTGACAGGGTCGTTCCTGGTCAGGTTCTCCAGCGTCTCCGCCGACAAAACCACGCCCCATCCGAATGTGTCGTCGGCGCGGTTGCGCTCATAGACCGTCACCTCATGTGCGGCGTCGCGCAGCTTGAGCGAGATGGCAAAGTAGAGGCCGGCTGGTCCGCCGCCGAGAACCGCAACCTTCATGTCTTGCGATCTCCTCTAGAGCAATTCCGGGAAAAATGCGTAGCGGTTTTCCGTCCGGAATTGCATGAAACGCTGCATCGGGAACGCCGGCAAGACGGCGATCCCAATTGTCAGTATCGCGCCGGGTCGCAATTATTTCAAGCTTAAAGTTTTATAATTGAATGATCGCCGCCTGCCCTTCCTTCACCGGTCCAATCCGGCTCTTCACGCCCTACGCGTCGGTTGCAGCCAGTCAGGATCGATTTCCGGAAGCGGAATGGCGGCGAGCAGGTCGCGCGTGTAGGTCTCCTTCGGGTTCTCGAACAGCGCGTCGGTGGCGCTGGCCTCGACGATCCTGCCTTCGCGCATGACGATGACCTGCTGGCAGAGCCGCCGGATCACCGACAAATCGTGGCTGATGAAGGCCACCGTCAGCCCCATCTCGGCGGCAAGCTTCTCCAGCAGCGTCAGGATCTGCGCCTGCGTCGAGACGTCGAGGCCGGAGACGATCTCGTCGGCCAGCACGAATTTCGGCGACAGCGCCAGCGCCCGTGCGATGCCGACGCGCTGGCGCTGGCCGCCCGACAATTCGTGGCGGTAGCGGCTGGCGAAACTCTGCGGCAGGCCGACGCGCTGCAGCGCTTCCGCGACGCGTTCCTTCAGCTTGTCGCCAAGGCCGTTCTGCCTCAAGGGTGCGGCGATGATGTTGAAGATCGTATGTCGCGGATTGAGCGACGACATCGGATCCTGGAAGATCATCTGCAGGTCGCGGCGCAGCGGTCGCAGCTCTGCTTCCGAAAGACGGCTGATGTCGCGCCCCTCGAAGCTGATCGAGCCGGCGCTCGGCTCGATCAGCCTGACCAGCGCGCGGCCGAGCGTCGACTTGCCGGAGCCGGATTCGCCGACGATGCCGGTGACAGATCCCTTCGGCAGGTCGAAGTCGAGCCCTTTCAGGATCTCGGCCAGCGGCGCGCGGCCGATCAGCGGCTTGCGCGTCATGTCGGGCAGCGCCACCTTCAGCCCGCGCACGGAAAACAGCGGCTCAGCCATGGCCGGGCCTCCAGTCCTTGTCGGCGGCGGCGATCTCCACGGCCAATCCGGCAAGCACGCCTTCGTCCACCGGCTTCAGCGAGGCGTATGGGTCGGTGTAGCGCGGTGTCGCCGCCATCAGCGCGCGCGTATAGGGGTGCTGCGGTGCCGCAAACAGCGCCTCGGTCTCGGCCTCTTCGACCACCTTGCCGGCATAGAGCACCGACACTTTCTGGCTGATCTTGGCGACGACGCCGAGGTCGTGGGTGACGAACAGGATCGCCGTGCCGTGGTCGCGCTGCAGTTGCGCGATCAGCCGCAGAATTTGCTTCTGCACCGTCACGTCCAGCGCCGTCGTCGGCTCGTCGGCGACGATCAGCCTGGGCTCCGCCGCGAAGGCGGCCGCGATCAGCACGCGCTGCCGCATGCCACCGGACAACTCATGCGGATAGCTCTTCAGCACGCGCTCGGGATCGCGGATCTGCACCTCGTCGAGCAACTGCCGTATGCGCTTGTCGGCTCTCTCTGTGTTCCAGCCAAGGATGCGCACCAGCCGGTCGGTCATTTGCGGGCCGATGCGGCGCGACGGGTTGAGCGCGGTGAGCGGATCCTGCGGGATCAGCGCCGTGCGCGCGCCGATCAAGTTTCGCCGCGCCTTGACATCGAGGCGGCCGAGGTCCTCGCCCTCGATTAGCATCTCGCCTTCGACGATGCGCACGCTTTTCGGCAGCACGCCGAGCACCGCCTTGCCGATCATCGTCTTGCCGGCGCCGCTTTCGCCGACCAGCGCGCGCACTTCGCCCGGCTGCACGACAAGCGACACCGAGCGCAGCACGCGCTGGCCGTTGGGCAGCACGGCGCTCAAGCCGCGGATGTCCAGGCACGCGCTCATCGCAGCACCGGATCGAAGCGCGTCTTCAGCGCTTCGCCGAACTGGCTGAAGGAAAGCACGGTCAGGATCAGCGTGATCAGCGGGAACACCAGCACCCACCAGGCCTGGTGGATCGACAGCCGCCCTTCGGCGATGATGCTGCCCCAAGTCGGGTCGTCGGTCGAGATCGACAGATTGACGAAGGACAGGATCGCCTCGACGATCACGGCGATGCCCATTTCGAGCGACAGCAGCGCCACCACCGACGGCAGCACGTTGGGCAACACTTCGCGCAGCATGATGCCCATGCGGCCATAGCCGGCGATGCGCGCGCTCTCGACATAATCCATGCGTGCCTGGCTCATCGCCTCGGCCCGGATCACCCGGCAGAAGCGCGTCCAGTCGATGATCGCGATGGCGAGGATGACGGAGCTCAGGCCGGTGCCGAGCACGGCGACCAGCAAAATGGCGAACAGCACTGGCGGGAAGGCCATCCACACATCGACGATGCGCGAGATGATGCGGTCGGGCCAGCCGCCGAAATAGCCGGCGATCAGCCCCAGCGTGGAGCCGAGAACACAAGCGGACGTCGCCGCCGCGAAGGCGACGATGAAGGCGATGCGGCCGCCGAAGATCAGCCGCGACAACAGATCGCGTCCCAGGCTGTCGGTGCCCAGCCAATAGCCGGGCTCGGCCCCGTCCAGCCAGAAGGGGGGCAGGCGCTCCAGCATCAAATCCTGCGCCAGCGGGTCCTGCGGCGCGATCAACGGCGCGAAGATGGCCGCGAGCAGCGCCAGCAGAAGCCAGCCGCCGGCCAGCCACAGCCTCGGGCTCAAACCTCGCCTGGCGACACTTGCGTCATCCATGGCGCAGCCTCGGATTGAGCAGCGCATACATCATGTCGACGGCGAGGTTGATCAGCACGAAAAGCAGCGCGAACACCAGCACGATGCCCTGGATCAGCGGCAGGTCACGGTTGATGACGGCGTCGATCGCCATGTTGCCGAGGCCTTCATAGGAGAACAGCCGCTCGACGATGACGGTGCCGCCGATGAGGAAGGTGAACTGCACGCCGACCAGCGTCAGCGTCGGCAATGCCGCGTTCTTCAGCGCCTCGCGCAGGATCACCTGCGTCTCGGAAAACCCCTTCACGCGCGCCAGCACCACATAGTCGAGGTCGAGCACTTCCTTCAGCGACTGTTTGAGCAATTGAGCGATGATCGCCGCCAGCGGCAGCGCCAATGCCACGGCCGGCATCAGCATGTGTTTCAACAGGTCCCAGGTCAGGTCGAAACGAAGCCTTAGAATGCTCTCGACTAGGTAGAACTGGGTGGCGAAGGGCAGATCGAGCTGCGGCGACACCCGGCCCGAAATGTCGAACACCGGCACCAGCACGCCGAACAGCAGGATCAGCACCAGGCCCCACAGGAAATCGGGAATGGAAAGCGTCGCGCCGCTGGCGATGTCGATGCCGGCCTCGACCGCCGTGCCGCGCGAGCGCGCGCCGAGGATCGCGGCGGTAGTGCCGATCGCGATCGCCATCAGCAGCGCGACCGTCGCAAGCTCCAGCGTCGCCGGCAGCCGGTTGAACACCAGCCCTAGCACGTCCTGGCGCAATGATATCGACGTGCCGAAATTCCCATGCAGCACGCCGCCGAGCCAGATGAAGAATTGCTGCACGATCGACTTATCCAGCCCATAGAGCGCGCGCAGCCGCGCAATGTCGTCATCGCTGGCGCCGGGCGGCAGCATCATGGCGATCGGGTCACCGGGCGCGACGCGGATGACGACGAAGACGACGATGGCGACGCCGAAAAGCGTCACCAGCATCGTCAGCAGACGAACGAGGAATCTTTGCAGCAGCATGCGAGCCTAATCACTCTGAACGGACTCCCCCTCATCCGGCCGCTTCGCGGCCACCTTCTCCCCGAGGGGAGAAGAGGTCGCCGGCGGCTGAGCCAGCCTCTTCTCCCCACCGGGG
>NZ_VFWS01000270.1:0-1895 GCF_006443065.1 Mesorhizobium sp. B1-1-5
TTTCGAGGGCCGGCAGGGCTTCAAGGGGCGCACCCATCTGGTGTCGCCGGCCATGGCTGCGGCGGCGGCGATCGCCGGCCACTTCGTCGATATTCGCGACTGGAAGTAAATCGCGGCTGGTTCGATCGAAACGCAAGGGCCCGGATCGCGATGCGATTCGGGCCTTCTGCTTAAGCGTTCAGAGCATGTTTGGAGCTTCACCGGTCGTCGCGGCGGATGATCTCGTGGAACTGCTCGCGGCGCCCGGGTTCTTCGGCGGCGACCACCAGGGCCAGCCCGCGTTCATCGAAGAGTTTGAACCATTCGTCCCACTCGACCAGCTCATAACCTCCGGCATTGATCGGGCGCTCCGGCTGGTCTTCGTCCTCATAGGCGTGCTGGCCGAATACCAGCCGCAGCATCGCCTGCGTGCCGGCCTCGGGCGACACGTCGACAATGGCCGGAAAGCCGGCGCGTGAAGCGGCCCATGAACGGATTGCCTCGTGATCGGTCAGGGTGATTGTATCGGCCATTATCGGTTCCTCTTCTGCGCTGGACAAACGCAGGTCCGGCGCGCCGGTTCCACGTCACGCTCCGCACCAGCGTGACGCATATTCGCTTTCGCTTAACCGCTTGTTTGGGCTTGCAGCCTAAGGTCTTCCCCGACGTCAAGCGAGGGGAAGTCACGGTCCTTTGGACACCGGCCTGCTGATAGCGTTGCTAAACCCGACGATCGCGCTGGCCCTCGGCGCGGCGTTCCTCGTGCTTTGGTTCTATCAGCGCCACCGTCCCTATCTGGCCGTGCTGGCGGTAAGCTATTCGCTTGCGGCGGCCGGGTTCCTGTTCCAGCATTTCACGCTGCCCGTTGGCCTGGCACCGTCGAAGCTGCTCTCCAACCTATGCTTCTGCGTTGCCGGATCCTGCCTGGCCGGCGCGATCGTGGCGCGGCATGGCCGGCGAGTGCCCTATGCCGGGCTTTGCGTCTTGGCGAGCGGCGGCATGGCCGCCTTTTGCTGGTTCCTGTTCGTCCAGCCGGACCTGACATGGCGGGTCCTCGTCATCAATTTCGCGCTCGGCGGCATCAGCCTGGTGGCGGCCGCCGAATTGCGCAAGGTGCGTGGCAATGGCCCGACGGAAAATATCCTGTTCGTCCTGGCGTTGCTCGCGGGGCTGAATTTCTTCGTGCGCACGCTTGCCGTCATCGTCGCGCACGGGCCTTTCGCGACCTATGACGAGCTCTATACATCATCCTATTGGACGACGGCGTTGCTGTCGCATGCGCTGCTGTCGCTGCTGATCGCGCTTTGCCTGTTCTCCGCAGCCGCGCTCGACGTGATGAAGGCGTTGAAGGTCGAAACCTACACAGATCCGCTGTCTCGCCTCCTCAACCGGCGCGGCTTCGAGCAACGGGCGGCACTGCTCTTGCAACGCTGCGCGGCGGCGAAATTGCCGGTGGCCCTTGTGCTGGCCGATCTCGACCACTTCAAGGCGCTCAACGACCTGCATGGGCATGCCGCGGGCGACCGGGTGAGCGCCGACTTCGCCGCCAAGCTTCGCGCCGCCGCCGGTACGCGCTTGACCGATCTTGCCGCCGCGCGGCTGCTCGCAGAGGCCGTGCGCGTGGCCTACTCGGCCGGCGGCGTCGACGGACTTCCGCCCGGCACCAAGGTCACCGCCAGTTTCGGCGTGGCGGCGCGCAGCGGCGACGAAGCTCTGGAGCCGTTGATGCGCCGCGCCGACGAGGCCCTCTACAAGGCCAAGAAGAACGGCCGCGACAGCGTGCGCCTGTCCTATGAGCGGCCGGAAACGCTGTTCGTGCCGGAGCCGCTCAAAGCCGGCTGAAGGCGATCGGCCGACGCCTTCATCATCCAGGACCCGCGCCGCACCGCTTCTTTCCTTGCTTCGCCCTTCAGGGC
>NZ_VFWS01000271.1:0-1893 GCF_006443065.1 Mesorhizobium sp. B1-1-5
TCGTCCAACCTCGATGTCGGCCTCTTGCAACAGGAAGCCGACGTCCTCGCCACCAAGGTCGATATTCGCTAGGAGCTCGACCGTGCGAGCCGCCGAATAGGTCGAGGTGGTCCAGTAGGCGGGCCGGCCCGATGCAATGGCGTCAATCGCGCTGGCCCGGTTGTCGTCATAGCCATTGCCGTAAACCGTGATGGCGTCGGTCAGATGCCGCTTCATCGCAAACGCGTCTTCGGTCAGGTAGACCTCGGCGGCGCGGCTCTGCTTGGTGATGGCGTTCATCTCGTCTCCTCATCTCCGGAGGCCGTTGCCTCTTCGGTGTTGGGGAGATATTCGCGATAATCGCAAAAACTGTCAAGCAGGAAAATAGCGATAATCGCAAAATAAGTTTGACGCAATGTTTGCGTATGCGTTATCGATGTCGCCAATCGAGCGGAGACCCGGTGCAAATCCGGTGCAGGTGAAGCCGCGGGCGCGGGAAGCGAAAGTCCTACCGTGCTGCCTGAAAGTGAGGACGGATTGCCGAGAGGCGTCCTGGCACGCGTCCCATCCCGGCTCAGGCCTTCAGGACATCGGCCATAGCTCTCCCGCTCCTTGGGCTCGGTCCATGGGGTAGGGGGAAGCTGTGGCCGGAACCCTCCCTCTCGCGACCTTCAGAACCTGAAAGTCTCAGAACAGGTTCACAGTTTAACACCAACAGTAGGGAGAATGCTCACATGGCCGAGACCTCAATCGAATGGACTGACGCAACGTGGAACCCGGTTGCGGGCTGCACGATCCTGACCGCCGGCTGCACAAACTGTTACGCGATGCGCATGGCGGCACGCCTCGAAGCGATGGGGCAAGCGAAATACCAAGGGCTGACGCGGAAGACCGGCGGCCGCGCAAAATGGACCGGCAAAGTCGTTACGGATCCGAAGTCGCTAGCGATCCCGCCCACCTGGTCGAAGCCTCGCCGGGTCTTCGTCAATTCCATGTCGGACCTGTTTCACATCGACGTGCCCGCCGACTTCATCCGCCAAGTCTGGACCGTCATGGAAGAGACGCCGCGGCACACCTACCAGATCCTGACCAAGCGGCCGGAGGTCATGGCCGTCGTCCTCACACGCGGCGACTTCCCAGTCCTTCCGAACGTCTGGCTGGGAACGAGCGTCGAGGATAGCCGTGTGCTCGGCCGCCTCGATGACCTGCGCCGAGTGCCGGCGGCGATCCGCTTCGTCTCGCTCGAGCCATTGATCGGCTCAGTGGCAGGCGCCAACCTGGCCGATATTCATTGGGCAATTGTCGGCGGTGAATCCGGGCCGGGCGCTCGTTACATGGATCCGCATTGGGTCGACGAAATCGAGACGATATGCCGGCGAGCCGGTACCGCTTTCTTCTTCAAGCAATAGGGCGGTCGCAACAAGAAAGCGACCGGGCGAACCCTCAACGGCCGGACCTACGACGAGATGCCGGCATGAAACGAAAATTACAGGCACCAGCTCATGGCGTTCGTCACTGTTTGGGCGGTATGTTGGGCATTGGCACAGGCGCGAGCTGCTGATTTGGCAGGGTTCGGCTCCTGTCGCCCTTCTGCTGCGCTTGCAGGTACTGTATCACCGTATCCACCTTTCCATTTAGGTCAGTGTACTGTGCCTGCATGGCGTCAAACTTCGGCGCGACAGCGTCTACAGCTATCGACGCGATAGACTGAGCATCCATCCCTACGCTGAAAACTTGGCTACCCCACGCCAGAATGGCTATCACGATTGCCAGAGCGGCGATGCCGGTGCCGACTACCGTAGTTTTCAAACCGCTGGTGGATTTGTCGATCGCGCGCAATTCGCCCATGACTTCGGCGAACTTCGTATCAGTCCTAGCCTCTGCTGCGGCAATTTTAGCGTCAATGATCTCCGA
>NZ_VFWS01000272.1:0-1872 GCF_006443065.1 Mesorhizobium sp. B1-1-5
GTGGTCAGGCGTGCCTGAGAGAATTGCAGCCCGGCCGTCTTCGCCAGTTGCTTGGCGGTTGCCGGCATCAGCTGCAGCAGCCCGCGCGCGCCGGCGCTCGATATGGCGCCGATGTTGAATTCGCTTTCCTGGCGGGCGATGGCGTAGGCCAGCGCCTTGCCCGAACCTGAAATATCGGCGCTATCGGGGATGACCCCCAAAGGATGCGACAGCGCGCCGACATCGATGCCACGCGCGCCGGCGATCTTGCCGATCTTGAGCGACATGAAGTGGTTGCCCTGCTTTTCCGCCAGCACGGCCAGGAGCGCCAGTTCGCCCGGGCTGGTCAACTGTCCTGCAAGGTCACGATAGAGCGTTTCGGCATAACGGTCGTAGCCCGCCTCCTGCAGCCGCTTGATGGCAGCGACGGCTTCGCGACCGGCAAAACTCTGGCGGTCGGCGGCACTCGGTGTGGGATAGACGATGTTCAGCGCCGGGCGACCAATGCGCTCGGCGGCGAGCTGGCCGTAGAATGTCGTGCCATAGGCCGCCGCGCGCGCAAAATAGTCCTTTGCGTTACCTGGACCACCAACTTCGGCGGCGCGGCCGAGCCAGTAATAGGCGCGCGACAATGTCATCGGCCCCTGCGCAAGGTCGGCGCTGCGCGCGAAATGGGTTGCGGCAAGCCTGGGATCGTTCAGACCGCGCAGCGCGTACCAGCCGGCATGGAATTCGGCTTCGGCGGCGTTCGCTGTGCTTTCGGCCGCATGCATGGCGACGATCCTGTAGGCGGCTTTCATGTCACCCTTGTCGACCAGCTCGCGCGACAGTACCCGGCGCTCCACCCACCAGGCATCCGGGTCGACCAGCGCTTCGCGATCCGTCGGCGCCTTCATCACGATGGCGGCGGCGTCGGCAATATTGTCTTGCTTGCGAAGATATTCGGCTTGCGCGAAGAAATAGCCGGCAGAACGCTGTGAAGCCGGCACCGCCTTGAGCAGCTTGGGGGTGTTCTTGTCGCCCTTGTCGGCCGCCGCCCAGGCGGTGGCCAGTTGCTCCGCTTGCGCCGGGCCGGCGACGCGCTGCGCCGCGCCGACCCGGTCGGCGTAGAACATGCGCTCCATGCGGAATCGGTGATCGGCGGCCGGGATCAGCCCGCCGAACTCCTTGATCAGCGCTGTCTCGTCCTTGGCCTCCAGGATCGCGGTGCGCCAGAACGGCACCAGCACCGAACGCGCCGCCTCTGCCTTGCCCAGGGCCACATAGGCGCGGGCAAGAAGCATCACGCCTTCGAATGTCTGCGGCTGGCTGCCGTCGAACGCCTGCACAACGATGTCGGGGGCGGGGTTCTCGCGATAGAGTGCGCGTTCGCTGTTCTTGCGCAGCGCGGTTGTCCCCGGCCAGTTGGGCAACATCTTCGCTGCGGCCGCAATGTCGCCGCTCGGCATCTTGTCGCCGCCATACAGCGCGATTGCCCAGGCAAGGATGTGCTGGTCGAGCGAACCGGCGGAAAGGGCATCACGCGCGGCGCGGGCACCGGGAATGTCGCCCGCCGCCAGTGCGTCCAGACCGCTCTTCAACTGCACGATGCTGGCAGAGGGGGCCGTATCGCGTGGACCCGCATCTTGCGAGCTTTGCATGCCGGGCATCGGAATGGCCGATGTCAACTGCACGTCGACGCTGCCGCCGATCGCCATCTCGGGCATCAGCGCGACGACCGCGCCCAGGAGCGCGAAAAGATGAGGCCGCCTAGTCGGCATCGTTCAGCCTTTACACATCACCAGCAGGCGCGGAAGCTTCGCGACCTGGACCAGACCGTAAACTTAGGTCATGAAGGGCCAGTTAACAAAAGGTTATCGAGGCCGTTCGAATTGCGTTTGCTGGCAGCATGGC
>NZ_VFWS01000273.1:0-1864 GCF_006443065.1 Mesorhizobium sp. B1-1-5
TACGGCGGGGACGTTTCTTTCCGGAGTTGGAGCGAGACTCTCGGTGCCTGGGATCGATGCGGGAGAGCCCTTGAGCACCCAGTCCGCGACGATCAGGCCTATCACCGGCGCGAGCTGGATCCCGTAGCCGCCCGCACCGGCCGCGGTGATCAGACCGGGCTCGGACTGATCGACTGGTCCGACATGGGGACGGTGGTCGGCGGTGACAGGGTAGAGGCCTGCCCAGCCCCGGCCGAGCCGGGCGCCCGGCAGATCAGGCACGCGCTCGATCAGCATCTCGGCCAGCATGACCTTGGACCCTTCCTCGCACTGCTCGTTGTAATTGTCCGGATCCTCGGGCGAGGGCGAACTTACCTTGTGTATCTCGGCGATGAGCTCGCTCGCTTTCTCGTGCCGAAAGTTGAGTCCGGTGCCCTGCCCGTTCACCAGATCCATGACCATCGGCATTGTGTAGGGGAGCGGCGCGTCCAGGTGGATTGTCAGCGCCTCGTGGCGCTCGGGGTGGATGTGAAGCGTCTGTCCAAGCATCTCGGCAACGCGTGGCGCCCAGGCGCCTGCCGCGTTCACGACGAAGTCGCAGCCGATCGGACCCTTGCTGGTGTCCAACCGATAGCCACCGGATGTCCGCGCGACACCAAGCAGCTTGCGGAACTGGAAAACCTCGGAGCCGAGCTTCTTCACCTCCTGCGCCAGCAACGTGCACATTTCGTGGGGATCGAGGAAGCCGTCGTCCGGCCCGAAGATGCCGCCTTCGAGCCCATCTGAACTCAAGTGCGGCACGAGCTGCGGCAGCTCGTTCGCCTGGTAGACCCTGGACCTGAAGCCGGCATCGCGCTGGATCTCCACCGAGCGGGCGAACAGTTCCATCTGCTCGGAGGTGCGCGCCAGACGCAGATAGCCGATAGGGTTGAAGCCGAGACCGAGGCGCTCCTGCCATCGACGGATGCGCTGCACGGATTGCATGCGCAGCTGGATCTCGAACGAATCCGTCAGCGGTGTGCCAACGACGCCGACCGAGCGGCCGCTGGCTCCTGACGCAATGGATTGTGCGTCGATGACGGTGACGCGAGCGCCCTGTTCCGCGAGCGCGTGCGCAGAGCACATGCCGAGGGTGCCTGCACCGATGACGACGACGTGAGGAGAAGCTGTCATGTGACTTCCATCTGTTGCTGCGTCGTCCCGTGCCGGATGGATCCGGCGCCGGACGCGCTACGTCATTGCTTCGCCGCGATTGCCGCGAGGGCGCCGTCGCTTGCGGAAAGGATCTCGCGTGCGTCTTCCTCGGTCATCGAGGTGGAAAGCGCGAAGAGTCCGTAACTCGCCGAAAGCACGCCGCGGTCGAGCAGACCCTTGTGGAACAGGTCGATCTTCGTGCGTTCGGACGCACCCGGATAGACCGACCGATAGTCCGTGATCGGCAACGCCGGGAAATGGACTTTGAAGAGCGAGCCGAGACCGACGCACTGCCCGTTGAGGCCGTGGCGAGCAAGCGAGGCCGTGATGCCGTCGCGAAGCAGGCTGCCGATAGCGTCCAGATGCGCGAAGCTGGCCGGGGTCAACGCGCGCATCGCCGCCAGACCGGCTCGCATCGTCACCGGGTTCGCGGTGAAGGTGCCGCCATGCGGCAATGCAGGCTTGCCTCGCGTTGGATCGAACACCGCCATCACGTCGGCGCGGCCGCCGACGGCGCCGACCGGGAACCCTCCGCCGATGATCTTGCCGAGAGCCGTCAGATCGGGCGTGATGCTCCACAGGCCCTGCGCCCCCGAATAGCCAAGGCGGAGCGAGATCACCTCGTCGAAGATCACCAGCGAGCCGGCGGCATGAGCGATCTCGACCATCGCGTCGAGATAATCCTTCCGCG
>NZ_VFWS01000274.1:0-1862 GCF_006443065.1 Mesorhizobium sp. B1-1-5
CTGTGGAACCAGCCGGTGCGCAATTTTTCGCGCAACGGCGTGCGGCGCGGGGACATCACCCTCTCGATCGGCTCCTGGAACGACATCGACCGCGCCCAGAAGACGCTGCTTGCGATCGCCGCCGTCGAGCGCCGCGTCAAGCGTGAGCCGGCGCCGACCGCCTTTGTCGCGGCATTGGGCGAAAGCACCGTCTCGATCACCTTGCGTTACTGGACATCATCGGTGGATTTCTTCGCCGCCCAGGCCGACCTCACCAAGCGGGCCAAGCAGGAATTCGACCGCGAACGCATATCGATCCCGCTGCCGCCACCGCAGGCCCCGGCGCCGGAAACCCGCCGGCAATAGTCAATCGCCCCTGTGCCGGTGCTGTTCGTCCGGCGCGAAGGCGAGTTCCACCGGCAATGGCGCTTGCGCCGTCATCGGCGCGAAGCTGCCGGTTTCGGTTGCCGGCACCGGCCGCGCGGTGAACACGCGCAAAAGCACGAACAGGCAGAAGACGCAGGCGATGACCACTGTTACATAGATGAAGGCCTGCGTGCCGAAGACGGCTGACAGCGCGGTCACGATGCCCGGCACGATGAAGCCGGACAGCGACCAGGCAAACAACAAGGAACTCGACAGCGCCACCATGTCGTCCTTGCCGGCGCGGTCGGCGGCGTGGGCACTGGCCAACGAGTAGATCGATTCCGAGGCGCCGTCCCACATCACATAGATCACCAGCAGCACCGCCAGCGTACCGCCGTCGAAGCCGAGCGCAAACATCCCTGCCGCCGCGGCGATCGCGGATGCCGCGACCAGCACATAGCGGCGATCGGTGCGATCGGAAATCCAGCCGAGCGGAACCTGCAGGATCAGCGTGCCGAGCGGCATCACCGAAAGCAGCAGCGCCACGTCGGCCTGGCTGTACCCCTTCGCGGTGGCGTGGATCGGCGCGAAGCCGGAAATCGACATGGACAGGCCACCGACCGCCAGCATGCCGGCGACGCCGACCGGCGAAATCCGCCAGGCCCGGCGCCGCAGGCGGCTGGGCGAGCCGGGTCATCCCGACGGGCAGGATGGATAGCGCGGTGAAGGCTATGCCGATCAGCGATGCATCCGCCGTCCTGATGTCGACCAGCGCCAGTGTCGCATAGCCGATGCCGAGCCCGCCGACATAGGCGACGTAGAAGACCGCCATTACCCTGCCGCGTATGGCGTTGGCCACGGCATCGTTGAGCCAGCTCTGCGCGACGATGAAAAGCCCGCATATGGCAAAGCCGTAGAGCGCGCGCGCCGCGATCCACAACAGGGGGTGCGGCCCGGCGCCGATTGCGGCATTCGACAGCGCGATCAGCGCCGACAGCACCATGAAGGCGCGGGCATGGCCAACCCTGCGCACCAGCGGTCCGGTCAGGATGCAGCCGGCGAGACCACCCGCCGACAGACCGGTGACGATCAGACCGGCCCAGGTCGGATCGAAGCCTTCCACGCCGAGCCGGACGGGGATGTAGGCGAACATCAGCCCGTTGCCGATGGCGATCAGCGCCATCGACACCACGACGCTGGCAATCGCGATCAGCGGCGTGGGCGTGTCGCCGTGCCTCGGTTCCGTTTCGGTTTGGTTTTTCACGAGAGTGGTCATATCAGCGCAAGATCATCCATTCGATGACGAAAGGCCGCCGCAAAAGCGACATTGCCGGACTTGCCTTCCTCCTTGCGAAGAAAGGGCGCTGTGCGTACCGATCAGCCCTTCGCCTGCTCGCGGATAGCCGTCGACGACAGCGACGAGCGCGGGCCGTGGATGAAGGTCCACGCGGGCGCCTTCATGCGGGCGAGCCTTGGCGCATCGCCTTCGTCGATGCGGGCATAGTCGAAGGTCTTGG
>NZ_VFWS01000275.1:0-1860 GCF_006443065.1 Mesorhizobium sp. B1-1-5
GGGAAACCACAGCGTGACCAAGCTGTTCCACTATGGGCGCTTCGACCTTGCCGTGCTCTACCATGCGTTCGGTGTGATGCCCGAGCCGGTATTCTGCACCAAGATCGCCTCGCGGCTGACCCGCACCTACACCGACCGGCATGGTCTCAAAGACATCTGCTTCGAGCTTCTGGGCGTCGGCCTGTCCAAGGCGCAGCAATCGTCGGACTGGGCGGCCGAAACGCTGTCGCCCGAACAACTCGAATACGCCGCATCCGACGTGCTCTATCTGCACCGGCTGCGCGACGTGCTGGCGGCGCGGCTGGCGCGCGAGGATCGCACGAAAGAGGCCGACGCCTGTTTCCGCTTCCTGCCGACACGCGCCAAGCTTGACCTCATGGGCTGGGACGAAGAGGATATTTTCGCTCATAGCTGACGGCGTCGCGGCGCTGCCGCCGATGTTCCGTCCGGGACCAGATGCCGGCCGTCGTGTTCCGTCGGCTCGAAAAGAGGGATGACATGGCGGATAGGAAGCCCATATCGACCGCGCCCACCGACGGCTCCAAGGTCACCGTGACCTGGAAGGACGGCGACGGCGTGCTCAACGAATCCATCGCGCAATACCGGGACGGCGGCTGGTGGGTCTACATCGACAGCGATACGCAGAAGAAGGTCGAGCCGACGAGCTGGCGGCCCGCCGGGAGCGACGACGGCGACCAATGAGCAGGCCGCTGGCGAGGGCGGCGGCTTTCGCATAGCCTGAAGCCGTTGATATCGAGGCCGATTCGGGGCTTTCCGCTCCGCGCTCGCCTCTTGCTCGGAGGGAAATCGCCATGGGCGTCGAAAGCCTGCTCGTCTTCATCATCATCGGTGCCATCGCCGGCTGGCTCGCCGGTCTCATCGTCTCCGGTTTCGGCTTCGGCCTGATCGGCAACATCATCGTCGGCATCATCGGCGCGTTCATCGCGGGCTGGCTGTTCCCGCGGATCGGCTTGTCCATCGGCGGCGGCATCCTCGCCTCGATCATCCACGCCACGATCGGCGCCATCATCCTGCTGATCCTGGTCAGGGTCCTGAAGCGAGCCTGAGGCCGGGCACCGAGGAGCGCGCCATGAAACAGAATACGCTTTATCTCGTCATTGGCGCGCTCGTCGTCGTGGTCATCGCGCTCGGCGTCTACGTCTACCGCGAACAGACCAAGCCGAAAGGCGTGGAGCTCAAGATAGACGACAAGGGCATCTCGATCCAGCAGAACTGAACGGAGCCCGGGCTTGCCGGCTCCGCATTGCTCCCCACGCCTGACTATCGCTGCCTGCCGGATTTAACCCGCCTTTAAACCGCCGCATCTACTCTGCAACCCGAACGCCATAGGCATCGGGATATCAAGCGCAGCGCATGGCGAACCGCAGAGACAGCCGCATCGAACCCAGTTTCGAGGGACCGCCACAAGCGAGATCCCAGACCGGTCTTTCGGTGAGCGAGGAGGATCGCGTCGTGCCCAGCAACCGCAAAGCCTCCGCCAAACGCAAACCGCCGAAGGCAAAATCGTCGCGTGCCAGGCGCGACCGAAGCCGGCGCGGCCTGTTCGGCGTGCTCGGCCGGCTGGTCTACTGGTGCTTCGTGCTGGCCATCTGGGGCGGCATCGCGGTGGCCGGAGTCGTCGTCTACTACGGCGCCAAGATGCCGGCGGCCACGACCTGGTCGATCCCCGATCGCGCGCCCAACATCAAGATCGTCTCCGCCGACGGCCAGCTGCTCGCCAATCGCGGCATGAGCGGCGGCGAGGCGGTCGGCCTGCACGAAATGTCGCCCTACATCCCGCAAGCCGTCGTCGCCATCGAGGACCGCCGCTTCTATTCGCATTTCGGCATCGACCCGATC
>NZ_VFWS01000276.1:0-1854 GCF_006443065.1 Mesorhizobium sp. B1-1-5
TCTCTGCGCCATGATCATCGACCGTATCGTGCAAGGACGAACCAGATAAAGCCGTTTGGGAACGATCTTCTCGCGGAGCTCGGCCGGTCAACATTCCACGAACGGGCCATCAAAGATGCGGTACCGGCTCTAGAAATAAGCCTGGTCCGGCTCGCTGGCCTTGCGGTTGGCGATGAAGGCCTGGAGCGCTTCGTCGATCGCCGGATCGAGCCCCGGATCCTGGTAGTCGTCGAGCAGCCTCTTCCATTGCCGGTTGGCGCGTTGCGCGGCGTCGAGCCGGCCGTCCTCGTTCCATTGCTCGAAGGAATTGTTGTCGCTGCTGGTGGAGCGATAGAAGGCCGAGAGGAAATTGGACTGCGTATGCGCACTGCCCAGGAAATGCGATCCCGGCCCGACCGCTTCGATCGCCTCCATCGCCTGCGCATTGAGCGACAGATCGATGCCTTCGAACAGGCTGGCGACCTTGCCGCAGAGATCGGCGTCGATGACCGTCTTTTCGAAACCGGTGACCAGTCCGCCCTCGAGCCAGCCGGTGGCGTGGTTGATCACGTTGGCGCCGGCAAACATCGACATCAATATGCCCCATGTCGCTTCCTGCTCGGCCTGTGCGTCGGGAAGCTTTGAGGCCGACAGCGAACCGACGGTGTGGAACGGAACGCCGACGCGACGCGCCAACTGCCCGCAGGCGAGCACCATCTTGCCCGCTTCCGGCGTCCCGAAGGTCGGCGCTCCACTCTGCATCGAGATCGTGCTGGCAAAGCTTCCCATCAGGCAGGGCGCGCCGGGGTTGATCAGCTGTACGAGGCTGAGACAGGCGAGCGCCTCGGCCAGCACCTGCGCCAGCGTGCCGGCGACCGTGCACGGGCTCATCGCGCCGGCCAGCGTCCATGGCGTGCAGGCGACCGGCTGGTTGTTGCGGGCGCAGACCTTCAGCGAACCCGACATGTTGGCGTCGAGCACCAGCGGCGCATTGGTGTTGGAGACGTTGTAGAGCACAGCGTTGTTGGCGACGAACTCCTCGCCGAAGACGATCTTGGCCATGTCAACCGCGTCCTGTGCTCGCCTCGAACCGATGAACGCGCCCATGAAGGCACGGTCCGAATGGCGGATGTGGGTGTAGAGCATGTCGAGATGACGCTTGTTGGCCGGCAGGTCGACAGGCTCGCAAACGACGCCGCCCGAATGATGCAGATGCGGGATCATCTGATGGATCTTCACCAGATCGCGGAAGTCCGCGATCGTGGCGTAGCGCCGTCCGCGATCGAGATCGTGGACGAAGGGCGGCCCCCACGACGGACACAGCACGGTGTTGTCGCCGCCGATCACCACCGTGTTGGCCGGGTTGCGGGCGTGCTGCTTGAATTGCGAAGGCGCGGTGGCGCGGACGATCTTGCGGCACATGCCGGGCTCGAAGCGAACCCTGGTGCCCTGCACGTCGGCGCCTGCATCGCGAAAGATGTCGAGGATCTCGGGATCGTCATGGAACTCCATGCCGACCTCCTTGAGCAGCCGGTCGGCATTCGCCTCGATCAGGCTCAGGCCTTCCTCGTCGAGGATATTGAACGTGCCGATCCGCCGGCTGATGTAGGGACGCCGCGGCGCCTGCTGGGCCAGGCGCTGGCCTTGCCTTCCCGCTCGGCCCCCGCTTCGTGGCGCTGGAGCGTCGATCATCGCGTCCTTGTCCATTGTCGTCTCCGTGATCAGGCAGGCATGAAGGCGGCCGGCGCATCGGCCTGAAGGCCGCGCAGCCGCAGATTGTCCGGATCGTAAGGCGCTTTCTTCAGCTCCCGCGCCGTCAGTTCCCTGCCGAGGATCGAGACGGTCAGGCCTTCAGCCGCAACACCGGGTCGCAGA